>DATMTZ010000089.1:0-2336 GCA_035563975.1 Oxalicibacterium sp.
GTCGGACACGCTGTCGACCACCATGCCGATCACACGGTTGGCGACATTCAGGATCACGACCACGGTCATCTGGTCGTAGGTCGGCGTACCGAGGTTGAACTTGATGCGCATGTCGATGATCGGCACGATATTGCCGCGCAGGTTGACCACGCCCTTGATGAAATCCGGCGCATTGGCGATGCGGGTGACGGTTTCATAGCCGCGCAGCTCCTGCACCTTTTGAATCGAGATACCGTACTCTTCCTTGCCCAGCGTGAATGCCAGGACTTCCAGCGGCCGGCCCGACGATGCCTCTGTCGGATCGGCGCCATGTGCGATTGCATTCATGTCTTCCTCTGTTGTCTCAATGCGTTCTGCGAACGTCTGTTATATGGTTTGCAAGGCCTTGCATGCCCTGTCGAGTCCAACATAAACAATTCATTTCCGAGCGTCAATGCAATTGCGGCCACGCCTTGCGCGAGCATGCGCCGCCACTCTTGCGTATATCGACGCCTCTCATAGGGAAATGCCGTCAAATCGACGAGCAGGCGTTTCTCTTCCGACAATCGCAAAAAATTGTTAAATCGCGACACTGCGCAACTTTTACGCACAGCCTCCGCGCCTGCGGGGGCGTGCGGGGCGTGGAGTAAAATGGCGCGCTGCCGCCAGACGACCCGGGCGGCGAACCGGTTTTCTACAGGGTCGGCTGGACACCAAGCATGTTGCGACTGACCGATGTACAACTCCCCCTCGATCATCCCGAAGAAGACTTGCGCGCAGCGATCCTCGCGCGGCTCGGCATCGCGCCGTCGGAGCTGATCGGGTATTCGGTCTTTCGCCGCGGCTACGATGCGCGCAAGAAGCACGCGATCGCGCTGGTCTACACGCTCGATGTCGAGCTGCGCAACGAAGCGCAAGTCGCCAAGCGCCTGAAGGGCAATCGTCACGTCTCGCAGGCACCGGACACCAGCTATCAGTTCGTCGGCCAGGCGCCGGCCGATCTGAAGACGCGGCCAGTGGTGGTCGGCTTCGGCCCCTGCGGCATCTTCGCCGCATTGATCCTCGCGCAAATGGGTTTCAAGCCGATCATTCTCGAACGCGGCAAGGTCGTGCGCGAACGCACGAAGGACACCTGGGGTCTGTGGCGCAAGCGCGAACTGAATCCGGAATCGAACGTGCAGTTCGGCGAAGGCGGCGCCGGCACCTTCTCCGACGGCAAGCTGTGGACGCAGATCAAGGATCCGAAGCATTACGGCCGCAAGGTGCTGACCGAATTCGTGAAGGCCGATGCGCCGCCGGGGATCCTGTACGTCAGCAAGCCGCACATCGGCACCTTCCGCCTGGTGAAGATGGTGGAATTGATGCGCGCCGAGATAGAAGCGCTGGGCGGCGAGTTCCGCTTCGAGAGCAAGGTCGACGACATCGAAGTCGATAACGGCCACGTGCGCGGAGTCAAGCTGGCCGACGGCAGCCATATCGCAACCGATCACGTCGTGCTGGCGATCGGCCACAGCGCGCGCGACACCTTCCGCATGCTGCAGGCGCGCGGGATCTATATCGAACCGAAGCCGTTCTCGATGGGTTTCCGCATCGAACATCCGCAATCGCTGATCGATGCCTGCCGCTTCGGCCCGAGCGCCGGCAATCCGATACTCGGCGCTGCCGACTACAAGCTGGTGCATCACGCCAGCAATGGCCGCTCGGTCTACAGCTTCTGCATGTGCCCGGGCGGCACGGTGGTGGCCGCGACCTCGGAACCGGGCCGCGTGGTGACCAACGGCATGAGCCAGTACTCGCGCAACGAGCGCAATGCGAATGCCGGCATTGTGGTCGGCATCACGCCGGACGACTATCCGGGCGACGCGCTGGCCGGCATGGAATTCCAGCAGCAATGGGAGGCGAAAGCCTTCGAGCTCGGCGGCGGCAACTACGATGCGCCGGGCCAGCTGGTCGGCGACTTCATCGCGAATCGCCCTTCCACCGCATTCGGCGCGGTGCTGCCTTCGTACAAACCGGGCGTCAAGCTGGGCGACCTGAATCCGTCGTTGCCCTCGTATGCGATCGATGCGATACGCGAAGCACTGACGGCATTCGACAAGCAGATCAAGGGATTTTCGATGCACGACGCGGTGCTGACCGGCATCGAGACGCGCACCTCGTCACCGATCCGCATCAAGCGCGACGACCGCACGCTGCAGAGCATCAATACGCAGGGACTCTATCCAGCCGGCGAGGGCGCGGGTTACGCCGGCGGCATCATGTCGGCCGCGATCGACGGCATCCGCGTGGCGGAGGCCCTTGCGTTGAGCATGCTGGAACAGAAAAAGTAAGGGCTACAGCCAGCCGGAGCGCTTGAA
>DATMTZ010000090.1:0-19413 GCA_035563975.1 Oxalicibacterium sp.
TTCGACCTGAAGTTCATCGGCGCCAATACCTTCCAGGAACTGATCGACCATGTCTTCGACACGCTGACCGAAGCGTCTGAACTCGATGTCATCACGCTGTCGCTGATCGATCCCGATGCCGAAATCCGCCGCATCCTGACCGATCTGCGCATCGACGTCAGCGATTACCCGAATCTGCTGTTCGTCGAGCGGCAGAACGGCACCGATGACCTGGCGCATCCGGCCCGCAAACCGGTGCTCGGCCCCTACAACGCGGTGCAGCACCGCCGCCTGTTTCCGGACGCCGTATTGAAGCCGGCCAGCGTCGCGGTGCTGCCGCTGATCCGCCGCAACCTGTTGATCGGCTGGCTCAGTCTGGGCAGCCTCGATCCGGCGCGTTTCATGCCGAACATGGCGAGCGACTTCCTGCAGCATCGCGCCTCGATCGTCGCGATCTGCCTCGAGAACGTGATCAACAACGAGCGCCTGCAGCATATCGGCCTGACCGATCCCCTGACCGGCGTGAACAATCGCCGCTATGTGGAGCGCCGGTTGCTGGAGGAAGTGGGCCGCACGCGTCGCCACGGTTATTCACTGTCGGCGATGTACATCGATCTCGACCACTTCAAGAACGTGAACGACAGTTACGGCCATCAGGGCGGCGACGAAGTGCTGTGCGAAGTCGCGACGCGCATCAAGGCCGAGCTGCGGCTCTCCGATGCGCTGGGCCGTTTCGGCGGCGAGGAATTCGTCGTGCTGCTGGTCGACGCGCCGCACGACGCTGCGCTGGCCGTGGCGGAGCGCATACGCGTCGGCGTGGCGGACCGACCCCTGCTGCTGACCAGCGGAGAAAGCATGAATGCGACGGTGTCGATCGGCGTCGCGACCCTGAGCTTCGTCGACCGCAAGGACCAGATCGAAGCGATCGCGCAGCAGCTGCTGGCAAAAGCCGACCATGCCTTGTATCAGGCAAAGCAGGCGGGAAGGAATCGCGTCGTCAGCGGCTGATGTAGCCGCCCACCGCCGGCATCTGGAAAGAAATAAAAACGGCCGCTGAATGCGGCCGTTGTCTTGCTCAATGCTTGCTTTTCGGGCGCCCCGGTTCGTTACGGTACTTGGCTGAAGCCTTTTCCTTTTTTTCCGCTTCCAGCGCGAGATTGGACGCGCGCATCCTCTGCTTTTCTTCCTTGCCCCTCTGGTGGGCGACATCCTTGTTGCCGATGCGATTCGTCATGAGATCCTCCAAAGTCGATGTGAGAAAAATCGAGTTCGATCAACGCAAGCCGCGGCCGCGCACCAGATTCACGATACCGAGAAGGACGATGGCCCCGAGCAGCGAAACGCCAAGCGACGGCGCACTGAAGTCATTCTGATTGATGGTTCCGGTGCCAAACATCGGCGCCAGCAGCCAGCCGCCGATCAGCGCACCTACGACGCCGACGACAACGTTCAATATCCAGCCCTGCTGCCTGTTCGTGCGCATGACAATGCTCGCCAGCCAGCCGAGAATGCCGCCCACGACGATCCAGATCAGAAAGTTCATGTTGACCTCCATTGATGAGTTGCGGTGAATCCATCATAGGATCGCAACAGCTGGAACACTATAGGCAAAGCGCTGCATCGATTGTCAGAAAGCGAAAACTGCCACTGCGCAAGCCGCAGGTTCGCGCATCATCCGAATCATCTTCCCGGATGAACATAAGGCGCCGTAAATCTTCTTCAGCGCTTCCCCTTACCGGGCGATCCGACGGGCGCTTTCAGCAATATCGCGGCGCTGCCGATCATCAGGCCGGCAGAAATGAGCAGCACCAGCGTAAAGTCGCCTGAACCATGCGACAGGAAGGGAACCGCCAGCGGCCCCAGGATCTGGCCCAACGCAAACGCAGACGTCATCGCCGCAATCAAGGCAGCCGGCCTGTCCGGCGAAACGGACTTTGCCTCCTGCAAAGCAGCCAGCGTAATGATCATGAAGGTACCGCCTACGCACAAGGCAGCAAGAAAAACGGGCAGCAGCCCGTGAAACAAGGCCGGCAAGGCAACGCCGGCGGCCAGAATCACATGGCAAGCCGCCCACAAGCGACGATTGCCGAAGCGCCTGGCGAGCGGTCCGGCAAGCAGGACCGACATGGCAGCGAAGGCACCGAACAAGGGCCACGACCACGCTGACATGGAGGGATCGGGCAAGCTGCTTCTGGCCATCACGGGCAAAAAGGTTGCGGGGATGATGTAACCGAAGCCGAACAAGCCATACGCAAGGATCAGCCAGATGGCTTGTATGTTCCACGTGTCCGCTGCGGCAGCGGCGCTGCCGGCGGCACGCGGCGCCCCAGCCGGCTCCGGATACCAGCGCCAGACCACGACGGTCAGCAAAATCGCGAGCCCACCTATCGCAAGCCACGATGCCGACGCAGTTCCATGCAACCTAGCCAGCAGCAGGCAGGTCAGTCCCGTCGTTGCGATACCGATCCCGACGCCGGCAAACACCACGCCGCTCAGCGACGGCCTGCCGTACGAAGCCAGCGCATTCAGACTCCAGCTGGACACCGCGATGAGCACGAATGCGCTCGCGACCCCGGCCATGCAGCGCAGCGCCAGCCACGCCGCAACCGGCAAATGGAGCGCCATGGCAACCGTCACGACGCCAGTCAGCAGCATGCCGAGCGGAATCGCGCGCGCAGGCCTGATGCGAATGAAGGTCGCACCAAACGCACCGATGAAATACCCGATGTAGTTGGCGGAAGCCAGCATGCCGCCGCTTGCAATCGACACGCTGCCTTCGTCCATCATCAAGGGAAGAATCGGCGTGAACGCGAAGCGGCCGATGCCCATCGCGACCACCAGCGCAATCGCGCCTGCTACCGCGATGAGCATGGGCGATCGCCCCGATGCCGCGCCTGGGGAGGGCTGCTTGTCTTGCAAAGCCACGTTAATCCGTTCTCGTATGAAGCCTGCGGTATTCCTGCACCGGCAATCCGCCCACACCCCAATTGTCCATGTCGACTTCGTCGATGATCACGAAAGTCGTATTGCGCGACTTGCCGAGCACGTCGAACAGCAGGTCGGTAACGCCCTTGATGAGCGCGGCCTTTTGCTCGGGGGTGGCGCCCGACGTACCCGGCGTCGTTCCTTCGCGTGTGATTTGAATGTTCACGTACGGCATTTTAATCTCCTGTGCGTTTCGTTTCAGTGACCCGCGTGCTGGCCGCCATCGACGTTCAAGGTTTCGCCGGTGACAAAGCCGGCTTTCTCGAGATAGACAATCGCGTCCACCACGTCGCCTACCTCACCCATTCTGCCTACGGGATGCAGGTTGCCCAGAAACTCGAAGTTCGCCGGGTCATGCATCGGCGTCCTGATGATGCCGGGCGCCACCGCTTTGACGCGGATTCCCTTCTTCGCATACTCCATCGCCAGCCCGCGCGTCACCGCATCCAGACCACCTTTCGTGATGGACGCCAAACCCGCCGGTACACTGGAAAGCGGGTGATCGACAAGCGCCGTGGTGATCTGCACGACGTGGCCATTGCCCTGCTTCAGCATCTGGCCGATCGCAAGCTGCGTGATGTGGAAGAAGCCGGCGACATTCACATCCATGACGGTACGAAAATCCTCTTCCGTATAGTCGGTGAACGGCTTGCTGACAAAGATGCCTGCATTGTTGATCAAGGTATCGATGCGCCCGAAATGTTCAAGCGCCGCGTCGGCCACCTGTTGAGCAACGCGGCGATCGCCGATATCGCCGGCAACGGTGACGATCTGCTCGTCCGGCGACGGTTTGATGTTGCGCGAATTGGCGACAACCGCGTAACCCAGCCGGCGGTATGCTTGCACCACACCCGCGCCGATGCCTTGCGACGCACCCGTGACAACGGCAACCTTTGCTTCGTTTTTCATTTGTGATCTCCTAAAAAAATTGATGCTGCGGAGACGTCACGATAGTGGGTCCATCGATGGAATGTAATTCGCCATTCGTGCACAATGGCCGATAGAAATTGCACAGCAACCGGTGTTGCGCGGGGACGGGCTGATGCATATGCCTGCCTGAACAACGCGATCAATCAGAACGACAGGGACTCTCTTGGCTGACCAACATCACGCAGGACTGGATTGGGAAGACCTTCGCATTTTTGTCGCGCTGGCAAAATACGGAAGTCTTTCTGCCACCGCACGCGCGCTGTCGGTCAACCACGCGACGATCTCGCGCCGGATTCAATCGCTCGAAACGGCGCTCGGGGAAAGGTTGGTCGAGCGCCGCCCCGACGGCTACATCCTGACGGCGAGCGGCATGCGCATTGTCGGACCGGCGCACGATATGGCGTCGGCAGCCGAGGCCATTGCGCGGAGCGGAAGCGACCTGCTGCAAGGTATCGTGCGCATCAATGCGCCGCCGGGATTAAGCCATGGCTTCCTGGCCGAACAACTGGCGCGCATCGTCGCGCAGCATCCTGGCCTGGATATCGATCTGGCGACCGATTTCCGGTATGTGAGTCTGGAGAAGCGCGAGACAGACATTGCCCTGCGCATGAGCCGGCCGCTGGATGGCGACATCCTTGCCAAACGGCTGGTGGCGGTCGGGTACGGCTTCTATGCGACTGCCGACCGGTGCCGGCAGCTTCTGGACGGAGAGGCGGCACAATTGATCGGCTTCGATGAAGCAAACGCCGCGATACCGGAAGCCGTGTGGCTGGCGCAGCATTTTCCCAAGGCCCGTATCGCGTTCCGCACCAGCAACCACTTCATGCAGGCAGCAGCGGCCGAAGCCGGCGCCGGCATTGCCCTGCTTCCCCACTACATCGCACGTCGTCGGCACAGCCTGGCGCCGTGTCAGCTGGAATATGCGTATCCGCCACGCGAAGTCTGGCTGGTCTCGAGGCCGCAGGATAAAAAAGACCTGCTGGTGCGAGCGGTCATCGATCACCTGGTCGCGTTATTCGAGGAAAACCGGGAATTGTTTGAAGAGTAGAACGCAGGGGCATCGAGCGACACCGCCAGTATTCAGTTTGTCGTCTTTTCAGCTGCCTGCAGGCGCTCGTATTTGGCCTGCAGTTCTTCCTTCGTTTCGCGCCACGCGGGATTGAAGGGAATGCATTCGACCGGACACACCTGCTGGCATTGCGGCTCGCCGAAATGACCGACACATTCGGTGCACTTGTGCGGATCGATCTCGTAGATTTCCGCGCCCATGGTAATCGCGTCGTTCGGGCACTCGGGCTCGCACACGTCGCAATTGATGCATTCGGCGGTAATCATCAAGGCCATGACTGCTCCGGCGTCTTACTTTCCGCGCCTTACTTCTTCTGCGCGGCGATTTTTTCCTTGAGCCAGCGATCGACCGAAGGGAAGACGAACTTCGACACGTCACCGCCAAGATTGGCAATCTCTCGCACGATGGTACCGGAGATGAACTGGTACTGGTCGGACGGCGTCAGGAACATGGTTTCGACGTCCGGCAGCAGGTAACGGTTCATGCCGGCCATCTGGAATTCGTATTCGAAGTCGGACACCGCGCGCAGGCCGCGCACGATCACGCGTGCGTCGTGGCGGCGCACAAAGTCTTTCAGCAGGCCGGAGAAGCTTTCGACGTGCACGTTCGGATAATGACCGAGCACTTCGCGCGAGATGGTCAGGCGTTCTTCCAGTGAGAAGAAGGGCTTCTTGTTGCGGCTGTCGGCAACGCCGACGATCAGCTTGTCGAACAAGCCCGATGCGCGGCGCACGAGGTCTTCATGACCTCGCGTCAGCGGATCGAATGTTCCCGGGTAGATAGCTGTGACCATGTTGGCTCCCATTTGGTGTGGTGGCTGAGATGTCAGCGCCAAAAACGCGACGGGTCTCCAATGAGCGGCAGATGAGCTTTTCGCTTCTGTTGTTCATAGCGCAACGACACTATGGGTACCGCAATGCAAGAAATGCGCATTATGCCTGAAGTTCAGGCAGTTTTCGCCCGCAGAAGATGGTAATACACCATGCCTGCGCTGTCGGCGCGCACAATTTCCCAGCCGGCGAGCCACGCGGGCGGCGTGTCGGAAACCAGCGAGACCTCCGATTCCGCGTAGACCAGGCCGCCGTCGGCCAGCAGCGATCCGCAGAGCGGCAACATCTTTTCCAGCCAGTTTTTCTGATAAGGCGGATCGAGGAAAACGAGATTGAAACGCTGGCGCATGCCCTGCGCCAGCGTCCACGCATCGCCGCGCAGGATGTCAATTTGCGTGGCATGCAGCTTGTCGCGCGTCATCTGCAACTGCCTGACGGCAGGCGCATGCGATTCGACCATCACCACCTGCGCCGCGCCGCGGCTCGCCGCCTCGAAGCCCAGCACGCCGGTGCCGGCAAACAGGTCGAGGCAAGCCACGCCTTCCCATGCGCCGTCGAACAAATGATTGAGCCAGTTGAACACCGTTTCGCGCACGCGGTCGGGTGTCGGCCGCAAGCCCTCGGCATCCGGCACCGGCAAGGGCGTACGCTTCCATTGGCCGCCAATGATGCGCACCTGGTGCACGCGGCCGGGCGCGGGTTTGGCGGGAGAAGGTTTTCTGGGCATCGTCAGGCGCTCGCGGGAACAAGCCCGGGATTGTAAACCCGCGCCGCTGCGATGCAAGTTACCGGGCGCCGACCACGACGGTCGACAGCTTGTCCAGCTGCAGCTTTCGGTTGAAGGCCGCCTGCACCTCGGCTGCGCTGACGCTGGCGATGCGCTCGGGCCAGCGGTCCAGGTAATCGAGCGGCAAATCGTAAAATCCGATTGCCGCCACGCTGCCGAGAATCTTGCGGTTGCTGTCCAGGCGCAGGGCAAAGCCGCCGATCAGATTGTCCTTGGCGGCCTGCACTTCTGCTGCAGTCGGGCCATCACGGAGGAAATCGGCCAGCGTACTGCGCACCACTTGCAGCGCACGCGCGGCCTGCTGTTTTTGCGTCTGCAAGCCAATCTGGAACGGACCGCGCTGCGCCATCGGATTGAAGAAGCTGTACACGCCATAGGTCAGGCCGCGTTTTTCGCGCACCTCCTGCGTCAATCGCGAGGCGAATCCGCCGCCGCCAAGAATGTAATTGCCGACCGTCAGCGCATAGTGGTCGGGATCGTGATACGCGGAACCCGGCATGCCGATCAGAATATGCGCCTGCGACGCAGGATGCGGAATGCGCTCCTCGCTGCCGGCCGCGATGGTCACGGGTGGCAGCGCCGGCAGCGGCGCGCCCTGCGGGAGACGCTGCGTCAGTTGCTGCGCGACGCGATCGGCCTGCTCGCGCGTGATGTCGCCGATCATCGCGACCACGGCGCGATTGGCCACGAAATGAGTGGCATGGAAGGCCACCAGATCGTCGCGCGTGATGGCTTGCAGCGACGCCTCCGTTGCCAGCGTTGCGTACGGATGATTTCCGTATAGCAGGCGGGTGAAGGCCCGCTCGGCGATCGCTTCCGGCATCGTCAGGCTTTCCTTCAGATCCGAAATCGCGCGCGCCTTGTCGCGTTCCAGAACGTCCTGCGGGAACGCCGGCTGCGCCAGCATGCGCGCCAGCAACGGGATCGCGACGTCGCGATGGCTGACCAGCGTGCGCAAGGTCACGCCGGAGCGGTCGTTGTCGATGCGCGCGCCGCGCTGCGCGGCGATGTCGGCAAAGGCGTCGGACACCTGCGCCTCGGTCAATGCCGGCTCGGTGCCGGCCGGCGTGTCGACTTGCCGGATGCCGCGCGCCAATAGCGCATTCGTCATGGCCGCCGTGCCGGCCTTGCCGGGCGGATCGCGCCGCGTGCCGGCATCGAAATCGATGCTGACGTCGAGTATCGGCAACGTATGGTTTTCAACGAACAGCACGCGTGCGCCGTTGGCGAGCGTCCAGGACTGGATCTGCACTGCGGCATGGCTGAGTGCGCACGTTGCGTAGAGCAAGGCAAGGGCAAGGAACTTCGTCATCTTTGATATCCGCTTCGGCTTGTTATTTATTTGTATCGTGACTCGGCCGTTTCAGCGCAACGGGCTTTCAGGCGCAGCGGCCGGCGCCGGCTTCTTGCCGGCCAGAGGCAGCGGCACCAGCGTGCCGACTGTCAGCGCGTCGTCGCCGAAATAGCGGCTCGCGACCGACTGCACCTGCTGCGAGGTGACGGCGCGCAAACGTTCGATCAGGCGATCGATCTGCCGGTAGGACAGGCCCGTCATCTCCATCGAACCGATTTCCATCGCCTGGCCGAACACCGAATCTCGCTTGTAGATTTCGCCTGCGATCAACTGGTTCTTCACGCGGTTCAGCTCGGCGTCCGACACGCCTTCCTTTGCCACGCGCTCCACTTCGCCGCGCAGCAGTTGCTCCAGCTGTTCGGTCGAGACACCGGCGGCTGGCGTTCCGTCCAGGATAAAAAGTACCGGTCCGCGCGCAATGCCGGCGTAGGAGGCGTCGACGTCATAGGCAACGCGATCGGTGCGCACCAGCTTGGCCGACAGCCGCGCATTGTCGTAGCCGTCCAGCACGGCGGCCAGCACATCGAGCGCCAGCGCATCGTTATCGGTTTCGATATCGTGCAGCGCGGGCACCTTGAAGGCGAGCGCGACGTAAGGATTCTCCGCCGGCGCCTTCACCGTGACGCGCTTGATGCCGCGCTGCGGCGGTTCCTGCTGCGGCTTGCCGCGCGGGATGGGCTGCCCCTGGTACTTGCCGAAATATTTCTGCGCCAGCACGCGCACCTGCTCCGGGCCGACATCGCCGGACACCACCATGACGGCATTGTTCGGCGCATACCAGCTGCGGTACCAGTTTCTGACGTCGGCCACCGTCATGTGATCCAGGTCGCTGGGCCAGCCGATCACCGGATTGCGGTACGGGTGCGCCGCAAAGGCAGTTGCGTTCAGCGCTTCATGCAGCAGCGCGATCGGTTGATCGTCCGTGCGCAGCCTGCGCTCTTCCATTACCACGCGAATTTCCTTGGCGAATTCACTGTCGTCGAACTGCAGGTTACGCATGCGGTCGGCTTCCAGCGCCATCACTTTCTCAAGCTGCGACTTTTCGATCTGCTCGAAGTAGGCGGTGTAGTCCTTGCTGGTGAAGGCATTCTCGCGCCCGCCCAGCTCGGCCACGCGTTGGCTGAATTCGCCCGGCTTCAGCGTCTTCGTGCCCTTGAACATCATGTGTTCGAGCACATGCGCGACGCCGGTCGTGCCATTGCTTTCATCGATCGAGCCGACGCGGTACCAGATCATGTGCGCGACTGTCGGTGCGCGGTGGTCTTCGTTGACGATGATGCGCATGCCGTTGTCGAGCCGGAATTCCGTGATCTGCGCAGTCGTGGCCGGTGCGACCGGTTGCGCCAGCGCCAGGATCGGCAGCAGAGAGAGGGTGAAAGCCGCCAGCGCGGCCCGGGCACGTGATTTCATTGCATCTTTGCTCTGTTAGAATACGTTCGATTGTATCCGCCTGTACGCACGTCGCGCCCGGCTTCCGACACCGCAGCTCTGACCCAATTCCCGATGTTTAGTTTCTTCAAGAAAAAACCGCAAGAACCGGTGACGCCGCCGCAGCCCGCGACACCGCCCGCTGAAGAGAACATCCATAACGAATCCGTGCCGGCCCTGCAGACCGAACCGGTCGCTGCACCCGCCGCCGAACCTGCGGCAGAGATCGTCGCCGTCGAGACGTCGGAAGAACAGAAGAAGACCTGGATGACGCGCCTGAAAGCAGGCCTGTCGAAAACCTCCTCCAATCTCACCACGCTGTTCGTCGGCGCCCGCATCGACGACGAACTGTACGACGAACTCGAATCCGCGCTGCTGATGTCGGATGCCGGCGTCGATGCCACGCAATTCCTGCTCGACGCCTTGAAGCGCAAGGTCAAGAACGACAAACTGACCGAAGCGGCACAAGTCAAATCCGCGCTGCGCGATCTGCTTGTCGACATGCTGGCGCCGCTGCAGAAGCCATTGGTACTCGGCCGCCATCAGCCGCTGGTAATGATGATCGCCGGCGTCAACGGCGCCGGCAAGACGACCACCATCGGCAAGCTGGCCAAGCATATGCAAGCGCATCATCAATCCGTCCTGCTTGCAGCCGGCGATACCTTCCGCGCCGCCGCGCGCGAGCAGCTCGCAATCTGGGGCCAGCGCAATAACGTGACGGTGATCGCGCAGGAGTCCGGCGACCCGGCCGCCGTCGCGTTCGACGCCGTGCAGTCGGCGCAGGCGCGCAAGACCGATGTCGTGATGGTCGATACTGCGGGCCGCCTGCCGACGCAGCTGCACCTGATGGAAGAACTGAAGAAGGTCAAGCGCGTGATCGGCAAGGGCTTGGCCGAGGCGCCGCACGAAGTGCTGTTGATCATCGACGGCAATACCGGGCAGAATGCGCTGACGCAAGTGAAGGCCTTCGACGATGCGCTGGGCCTGACCGGCCTGGTCGTGACCAAGCTGGATGGCACTGCCAAGGGCGGCGTGCTGGCGGCGATCGCACGTGCACGGCCGATCCCGGTCTATTTCATCGGCGTCGGCGAACAGATCGAAGACCTGCAGCCTTTTGATGCGCAAGCTTTCGTCGACGCGCTTCTCGGGTGACTGATATCGCAATGATCGAACTCCACCAACTCTCCAAGCAGTATCCGCCGAATATCCATGCGCTGAGCGACATTACGCTGGCGGTCGGCAAGGGCGAGCTAGTGTTTCTGGCCGGCCCCTCGGGTGCCGGAAAATCGACGCTGCTGAAAATGATCGCCGCGATCGAACGTCCCACATCCGGCGCAGTGTTGGTTAACGGCCAGGACATCAGCCGCATCAAGCCGTCCGGCCTGCCCTATCTGCGCCGCAATCTGGGCTTGATCTTCCAGCAGCAGCGCCTGCTGGCGGACCGCAACGTGCTCTCCAACGTGATGCTGCCGCTGATCGTCTGCGGCGCGTCGCGTCCCGATGCGGAGCGCCGCGCGCGCGCCGCGCTGGACAAGGTCGGATTGCTGGACCGCTCCGCTTCGGCGCCGCTGTCGCTGTCCGGCGGCGAACAGCAGCGTGTTGCTATCGCGCGCGCCATCGTCAACCGTCCGCAGATCATCCTGGCCGACGAACCGACGGCAAATCTCGATCGCGACAGCGCCAACAAGGTGCTCGACGCGCTGAAGGCGTTTCATGGCGTCGGCGTGACGTGCCTGATCTCGACGCACGACGAACAGTTTCTCGACGCGGCCGATCGCGTCATCCACTTGAATCACGGCCGCTTTGTCGAAAGCTGGCGCAAGCAGGTTCCGGAGGGTGCGGCATGAACGGGTGGTTGCGTCATCATGGCTTTGCGCTGGCCGACGCCTGTCGCCACCTGCGGAAAGCGCCGGGCAATTTCCTGCTGAACGTCCTTGTGGTGGCGATCTCGCTGACGCTGCCGTTTGCCGGCCTGACGCTGCTGGAAAACGTCAAACCGGTCGCAGGGCAACTGGCGGTGCAGCCGGAAATCAGCGTATTCCTCGCCATCGACACGCCGCGCGAACGCGCAAGCGCGATCGGCGGCGACATCAAACGCATCGCGCAGGAAGAAAACAACAGCGTCAAGCTCGAATTCGTTCCGCGCGAACAGGCGCTGGCCAACTTGAAGAACCGGACCGGGCTGGAAGATGCGATCGACACGCTCGGCGCCAACCCGTTGCCGGATGCCTATATCTTGAAGATGTCAGGTCTGCAATCGCGCGATGACGCCAGGCGCACCGGCGCACTGGCGAAAAAACTGCAGACGGTCGAAGGCGTGGAGACGGTACAGGTTGATTCCGCCTGGGTCGAACGGCTGGCGGCATTGCTGCAGATCCTGCAATTGATCCTGCTGTTTCTGGCCGTAACGCTCGGCGTGGTCGTCGTCGCGGTGGTGTTCAACACGATCCGCCTTCAAGTCATGACGCAGCGCGAAGAAATCGAAGTGTCGCGTCTGGTGGGCGCTACCGACCGCTTCATTTGCAGACCTTTTTATTACACCGGCGCCCTGTTGGGTCTGATCGCAGGCAGCGTTGCGCTGCTGGCGGTGCTGGTCGTCCTGCAGCCCTTGAACACGGCGATTGCAGATTTCGCCCGCTTGTATGCATCCGAATTCCGGCTGGTGCCGCTGGACTGGCTGTCAATTGCGATACTGCTGGTTCTTAGCGCAGTGCTTGGCTTGTTCGGTGCTTTGCTGTCTGTTCGCCGGTATTTGTCGAACGCCGCCTAGGAAAGACAAGTTTTTCACCAAAAGCGGCTGTTTTTGCAGTCGTTTTGCCCTAAAACTCAGCATTTTCCGGCTTTCTTTACCAATTTTTACGTCAAAGTTGGCTTTTTAACGCAACTTCCCTCCCCTACCCTACTCTAATATTTAGCTTGGGTTAATTGTGATAAAAACTGCAATAGTGAAAACACTATCTTGCCGTTTGAAAAGCGCAATTAGCAGTCGAAACACAGGAGTGCTAAGATAGCTCTTCAACGCACGACAAGCAGTTCATTTTCTGGGGTTCGCTAGGAGAAACGATGAAAGCCTCTGCAACATCCGCATTGGTTCCGACCAGCAACAACTTGTTGGCACTGGGATTTTCCGGTTCGCTGGGTAATATTGACGCCTATATTTCGGCCGTCAATCGTATGCCCATGCTGACGCAGGAAGAGGAAGTGTCGCTTGCACGCCGCCTGCGGGACAACAATGACCTGGCTGCTGCGCAGAAGCTCATCCTGTCGCACTTGCGACTCGTGGTTTCGATCGCGCGCGGCTATCTGGGTTACGGTTTGCCGCATGCCGACCTGATCCAGGAAGGCAATATCGGCCTGATGAAGGCGGTCAAGCGTTTCGACCCGGATCAGGGCGTGCGCCTGGTGTCGTATTCGATGCACTGGATCAAAGCCGAGATGCACGAATACATCCTGAAGAACTGGCGTCTGGTGAAAGTTGCGACAACCAAGGCGCAGCGCAAACTGTTCTTCAATCTGCGCAGCCACAAGACCGGCCTGGATTCGATGTCACCGGAGCAGGTCAGCGATCTGGCACGGACGCTGAACGTCAAGCCGGAAGAAGTGATCGAGATGGAAACCCGCTTGTCCGGACGCGACATCGCGCTGGAAGCGCCGACCGACGATGAAGACGACAAGTTCGCGCCTATCGCTTACCTGTCCTCCGACTTGCAAGAGCCGACGCGCGTGCTGGAATCGCAGGATTACGACCGCCTGCAAACAGAGGGCTTGAACGGCGCGCTGGAAAAACTCGATCCGCGTTCGCGCCGCATTGTCGAAGCGCGCTGGCTGGCAAACGACGATGGTTCGGGCGCAACGCTGCATGAGCTGGCAGACGAGTTCGGGGTTTCTGCCGAGCGTATCCGCCAGATCGAAGCGGTTGCCCTGAAAAAGATGAAAGGCTCGCTGGAAGCCTACGCATCCTGATCTGCTGCATTCCTAAACAAAAAGCGCTCCGCGGAGCGCTTTTTTATTTGCATTCAAATCGATCAGGACAACAGGATTTTCAGATCGTGCACGATGGGTTCGACCGGCTGCCCATAACGTATGAACAACCGCACCCGGCCTTGCGGATCGAACACATAGGTGCCGGCCGTATGATCCAGCGTATAGCTGCCGGCCGTCTGGCCCGGCACCTTCTGATAAAAGACCTTGAATTCCTGTGCCACCTTTTTCGTTTGCTCGGCGTCGCCGCGCAAACCGAGGAAGCGCGAATCGAAAGCAGGCACGTACTGGCGCAGCACTTCAGCGGTATCGCGCTCCGGATCCAGCGTCACGAACAGCACCTGCACCTTGTCGGCATCCGACCCCAGTGCCTTCATTGCCTGCGCCATTTCCACCATCGTGGTAGGGCAAACGTCGGGGCATTGCGTGAAGCCGAAGAACACCACTACCGCCTTGCCGCGGAAATCCGCCAGCGTGCGCGGCTTGCCGTTGAAGTCGTACAGCGAAAAATCCTTCGCGTAGTTCAGCCCGGTGATGTCCGTGTTTTCGAACGCCTGCGGCGCCGCAGATTTATCGCCGCAAGCGGCAAGTGCCAGCAGTGCGGCACAAAGTACGGCAGCGGTACGGAAACGCAATTGCATCATCAGAATCGCAAGTAGTGATCGACTAGCAAGGCTGCAAACAGCAGCGACAGATAGACGATTGAATAGGCAAACGTCTTGCGCGCAATCAGGTCGGTGTAGCGCCGATAAATTTTCCAGGCGTAGGCCAGGAAAATCGCATCGAGCACCACCGCAACAACCAGATAGATCAGGCCGCTCATGCCGACGGCGAACGGCAGCATGGTGGTCGCGACCAGGGCAATCGTGTACAGCAGGATTTGCAGTTGCGTGAATGCCATCCCGTGCGTGATCGGCAGCATCGGCAGACCGGAATTTTCATAGTCCTTGCGGCGATACAGCGCCAGCGCCCAGAAGTGCGGCGGCGTCCAGATGAAGATGATCAGCACCAGTATCCACGCCTGCATCGGCACATCGTTGGCGATCGCCGCCCAACCGAGCGCCGGCGGCATCGCGCCGGACAAACCGCCGATCACGATATTCTGCGGCGTCGCAGGTTTCAGGATGATGGTGTAGATCACCGCATATCCGACAAAGGTGGCGAACGTCAGCCACATCGTCAGTGGATTGACGAAGTTATACAGCACCCACATGCCGGCGCCGCCGATTACGCCGGAAAAGACCAGCGTCTGCTGCACGCTCAGTTCGCCGCGTGCCATCGGACGGCGTGCGGTGCGCGCCATGCGTGAATCGATTTCGCGTTCCACCAGGCAATTGATTGCGAAAGCCGCGCCGGCCAACAGCCAGATGCCGATGGTCGCAGCCACCACGATGTGCCAGTCAGGCAAGTCCGGCGTGGCGAGAAACATGCCGATCACCGCGCAAAATACTGCCAGCTGCGTTACTCGCGGCTTGGTCAGCGCCCAGTATTGGGCGATGCGGTTCGGTGAGGCAGTCAAGGTCGTCATGCGTCGTCGTTGGCGGCGATCATGGAATGAAAAGGCTTGTCTTTTCGTTCATGAAGACCGGGAGAATGGGCGGGAAGTCGCGCCTTGTAGTTTAACATGACCGTCAGCAGCAGGAGCAGCGCCGCCGTGCCGTTATGCGCGACCGCCAGCACCAGCGGCCATTTCAGCGAAATGGTCGCGATGCCGATTGCGATCTGCAAAGTCAGCGCGCCCAGCAGCGCGCGCGCGGTCGGCTTCAGCCCTTCAACCTTATAGGCCTTTATCGCAACCCAGGCGATCACGCTCGCCGCCACGAAGGCGAAACTGCGATGCGTCCAGTGGATCGCGGTCAGCGCATCGAAGGGCAGGTAGTCGCCGTCCGCCGTCATGCCGAGCTTGCGCCACAGGGTGAAGCCGTGCTGAAAGTCCATCGGCGGCACCAGCGCGCCGTGACACAAGGGGAAATCGAGACAGGCCAGCGCGGCATAGTTGGTGCTGACCCAGCCGCCGAGCGCGATTTGCACGATCAGGAAAATCAAGGCAAGTGCTGCAGGAGTCCGCAAGCCAAGCGCAATCGGCGATACCGGCGAGTGATCCTTTTGCCGTGCGCCGAGCCAGGTCAGCAGCGCCAGAAGCGTCATGCCCAGCAGTAGGTGGATGGTGACGATCACCGGCTGCAACTTCATCGTCACGGTCCACGCGCCGAACGCGCCCTGCAGGCAAACGAAGCCGAACAGCAGCAAGGGAAAACGCGGAGAGAACTGTATTGCAGTGCGGCCGCTCTTCAACCAGAAGCGCCAGGAAATGACGACGATCGCAATGATCAGCACGCCGATGCCCATGGCCAGATAGCGGTGGATCATTTCAATCCACGCCTTCATCACCGTAACCGGTCCATTCGGCATTGCCGCTTCCGCCGCGCGGATGTGCGTCATCGCCTGCAACGGATTCGAGTGGCCGTAGCAGCCCGGCCAGTCCGGACAGCCGAGGCCGGAATCGGTCAGGCGCGTGAATGCGCCGAACATGATGACGTCAAAGGTGAGAAACAACGTGACCCACACCAGCTTGCGGTACTTGTTCGTATCCTTCGACGACCAGACAATCAGAAATGCAAGCAGTGCGACGAGTATGCCCTTGGTCGCGAGCTGGAAAAGCAGGCCGGAATTATCCAATGGAAGAAGCCTTCAATAATTTACTGATGTCTTTCTTGATCTTGTTCGGATCGGCATCCTTGGGAAAACGCATCATCAGGTTGCCAAGCGGATCGATCATGAAAATGTGATCCGCAGCGGCCGTACCCTCTTCCACCGGCAGCCAGGCTTTCACGAGATCCTCTCTGGCGCGCAGCAGGCGCGTGCCCTCGTATTCACGCATCAGCATCGTATCCAGCGGTTCGTTGTCCGTGATCAGCCACACGCGCTCGATGCGATCCATGTCCTTGCCTTGCGTCAGGCGCAGCTGGCGCATGTCGTACAGCTTTTTCTGGCAGGTTTCCGGACAGCCGCCCCGGTCGACCTGCAGCATGATCCACTTGCCCTGATAGTCGGCAAGCGCGGCCGGCTTGCCGTCCAGCGTCGTGGTGCCGAGCGGCGGGATCGGATAGTTGCGCGGATCGATCAGCGTGCCGTAGTTGGTACGGCCGCTCGGCTTGATCACGTAGTAGGTGAGGTAGGAAAGAATGATGGGCGCCGCGCATACCATCAGAATCGCGAACAACTTCCAGCGTCCACGATTTCTCGATTTATCTTGCTCCACGTCTGAATCCTGTCGCTATAAAAAAGATCAAGGCCATTGCTGCCAGCGCATACCACTGGAATGCGTAGCCGCGATGCCGTTCAACATCGACTGCAAGCGCGGGCCAGTCGCGCAGTAGGCCGTCCGGCAATGCGCTCACCTGCTCGACAATGAATGGCATCGCGTTCAGGCCGCTCGCACGGGCGAACGCGGCAGAGTCGAGATTCTGCACGATTGCATGCGGTCGCGGTGGATCGAGCGTGCCGAGTTGCATTACATGTCCGATGTCGCTCCGCACGATGCCTTCGATTTCGAGCGTGCCGGACGGCGTGGCAATCGCGGGCATCCTGGTCCGGTCTTGCACGTTGCGCGGAAACCAGCCGCGCGCCACCAGCACGTACAGATTGCTTGATGCAATTTTAAACGGCATCAGCAGATAAAATCCGGCGATGCCTTGATGAGGCCGGTTGTCCACGAAAATCGGCCAGTCGGGCAGGAAGCTGCCCTTCAGCAGCACGCGGCGATATTCCAGTTGCGCTATCGGCAGGGACGGCCGCGCGGCGAGCCGGATTGCCGGCGCCTCCTGACGCGCGCGCAGGGTCGCTTCCAATGCCAGCTTTTGCTCGGCGCGACGCGTCTGCCATTGCGCCAGCGAGATGCCGAGCGCCACCAGCACGACCGTGGCAATAAAGGGAACGAGACGGAACCGGAAACCGAGTCGCATTACAATATCCGTTATCCTAGTGTGCGCAAGCGCCGCATTCATCTCAACCGTATCGGGCTCATCATGAAAATCGTTGTCGCCATCGCTTTCATCCTGATACTCGGCAGTCTGGCATCCGCATTGTTCTTCCTGATGCGCGACAAGGGCCGGAGCGACCGCACGCTGAAGGCGCTCGCGATGCGCGTTGGCTTCTCCATCACGCTGTTCATTCTGATCCTGGTCGCATACCGGCTTGGATATATCCAGCCAACTGGCATACGCTGAGCATTACTGCGTCGCATTGTAGCTCCCGCCTGCGCAATAAAAAAGCCGCATCGAATGCGGCTTTTTACTGAATGGAACGACGCGGCGGGCGGTCGTCCTACAGCCAGTAAACGACGACGTACAGGCCGAGCCAGACAACGTCGACAAAGTGCCAGTACCAGGCCGCGCCTTCGAAGGCGAAATGATGCTCGGGCGTGAAGTGACCCTTCAACACACGATACAGCACCACGCTCAGCATGATGGCGCCCATCGTCACGTGAAACCCGTGGAAGCCTGTCAGCAGGAAGAAGGTCGAACCGTATACGCCAGAGCTGAGCTTCAGGTTCAGTTCGGTGTATGCGTGATGATATTCATAAGCCTGGAAGCCCATGAAGATCGCGCCGAGCAGGACGGTCATGAACAGCCAGAATGCAGTTTTGCTGCGGTGGTTGGCACGCAAGGCATGGTGCGCGATCGTCAGCGTCACGCCGGAAGTCAGCAGCAGCGCGGTATTGATGGTCGGAATCCAGAACGGCCCCATCGTGCCGAAAGGCTCGACCGTACCTGCCGGGCCGACGTTGCCCCAGTGCGCCGCAAAATCGGGCCATAACAGTTTGTGATCGAGATCGCCCAGCCACGGCATCGTGATGCTGCGCGCATAGAACAGCGCGCCGAAGAAGGCGCCGAAGAACATGACTTCGGAAAAGATGAACCAGCTCATGCTCCAGCGGAACGAGGTATCGATGCGGTGGTTGTACAGACCGCCTTCGGACTCCGAGATGGCGTCGCCGAACCAGTGATATAGCACGGCGATCACGCCGATCAGGCCGAGCACGTTGACATACGGCCCCCAAGCGGCGCCGTTCACCCATCCCGATGCGCCGCCCATGACGAGCAGCATCGATATGCCCGCTGCAACCGGCCACTTCGACGGACTAGGAACGAAGTAATACGGCGCATTTGTGTGTTGAGCACTCATCTCCATCTCCCGAATACAAATTCAAACAATGACGATGCCGTCTATCCGCAACCGCTTCTTTATCAAACCGGTCCGGCTGCAGACGATTCCACTCCCCGATTCAACTCTTTGATGCTGCCCCGGCAGGCGCCGTGGCCTGCTTTGCATTGCCGCCCACTTCGAAAAATGTGTAGGACAAGGTAATCGTCTTCACATCCCTGGGCAGTGCCTTGTCCACAAAAAATACCACGGGCATCTGTCGGGCCTGGTTCGCTTCCAGCTTTTGCTGCGTGAAACAGAAACACTCGATTTTCTTGAAATGCGCCGCTGCCTGCTGTGGCGCATAGCTTGGTATGGCTTGCGCATCGACCGCATGCGCCTGCGTATTCACCACCTCATACAGGACGGTGTTCAGCTCACCCGGATGCACTTGCATGCTGTTGACCGTCGGGCGAAAACGAAACGGACCCTGCGTATTGGCATCGAACTCGATCGTCACCGTCCTGCTCTTGTCGATCTGCGAGTTGTCAACCGGCTTGACCGTGTCATCCTTGGTGGTCAGCTGATTGATGCCTGTCAGTTCGCAAATCTGCTTGTAGATCGGAACCAGGACATAACCGAAACCGAACATCATCACGGCAATGACGACCAGCTTACCCAGCATCTGTGCGTTCAGCTTGCGCGGTGATTCGTGCCGGTCGTCCATGACATCCCTAACTGAACCACACGCGCTTGGCGATCACGCTGATCATGAAAATCGCCGCAACCGCCGCCAGCAGCAGCGCAGTCCGCACATTGCGCTTTCTCAGGTCGTTCATGACGGCGATCGATCAGTCTCTTACTTGACGGTCGGTGGCGTTTCGAACGTATGGAAAGGCGCCGGACTCGGAATCGTCCATTCCAG
>DATMTZ010000091.1:0-4949 GCA_035563975.1 Oxalicibacterium sp.
AAACGCCTGACCGATCGTGATGCCGACGTCTTCCACCGTGTGATGCGCGTCGATGTGCAGATCGCCCTTGGCTTCGATCTCGAGATCGATCAGGCCGTGGCGCGCGATCTGGTCCAGCATGTGATCAAGGAAAGGCACGCCAGTCTGCAGCGACTGCTTGCCGCTGCCGTCGAGATTGATGGCGACGCGGATCTGCGTTTCGTTGGTGTTGCGGGTGACTTCAGCGGTACGGGACGTGGACATGTCGAATGAAAATCTGGGTGATGGAATCCGCGGCAGGGCCGGCGATCGGTTTAGGTCTTCGAGACGCAGGTGGGTCGACAGGCGGTGCATACCGCGATTTCGGGCAATGCCTGCATTTTACCCATATTTTCGCCGCTCCCTTTGCGTTCTGGCGAATAAGGCTGCCGCCTCAGGCGCGCCGCGGCATGCCATTGGCGGCCAGCATCGCGGCCGGCTCGCTGATGGCCTCCACCGCCAGTGCGGCCAGGCGCTTTTCGATCAAGGCGCAATATTCGGTATTCAGCTCGAATCCGGTGAAATGCCGGCCACAACGGCGCGCCGCAATCGCGGTGGTGCCGCTGCCCATGAAGGGATCCAGCACCACGCCGCCCGGCGGGCACGATGCCTTGACCATGCGCTCGACGATCTCCAGCGGTTTCTGCGTCGGATGGTCGGCGCGTTCGCGATGCTCGCGGTGCAGGCGCGACACGCTCCACACATCCTTCGGGTTGTAGCCGATTTCCAGCCACTTGGCGCCGACGAAGATCGAACGCGAGCGCGCCTTCTTGGTTTCCGCATCGTACGGGATACGCACCGCGTCGAGATCGAAATAATAGTCGCGCGCCCTGGCGAAGAAACCGATCGTGTCGTGCACCGACGAGAAGCGCCGCGTGCTGCCGCCCATCGACGGCACGCGCCTGTCCCACACGATTTCGTTGATCATCGTCATGCGCTTTTTCAGCATCACGAAGACTTCCGGCGAATAGCGCCAGGTCAGGAAGATGTACAGGCTGCCGTTATCCTTCAGCTTGGGCAGCGCGGCGTCGATCCAGCGCTCCATCCATTGCAGGTAGGCCTCCGCCGCCAGCTTGTCGGAGTCGTTGCCGTAATCCTTGCCCAGCCCGTAGGGCGGATCGGCGATGATCAGGTCGATCGCACCGTCCGGAATGCGCGCGAGACCATCCAGCGCATCCTCGCAGAAAACGCGATCGAGCCAGGCACTCATCGAGGTGCGTTTCCCGTCATTTCAGCCGGCTGATTTCAAGCGATACTCGGCGGAACGCGCATGCGCCTGCAAGCCCTCGCCGTAGGCGAGTTCGGCCGCGACCTTGCCCAGCGTCTGCGCGCCGGCCTCGCTGACCTGCAGGATGCTGGAGCGTTTCTGGAAATCGTAGACACCCAGCGGCGACGAGAAGCGCGCGGTGCGCGAAGTCGGCAGCACGTGGTTCGGGCCGGCGCAATAGTCGCCCAGCGATTCGGACGAAAAGCGGCCGAGGAACATCGCGCCTGCGTGGCGGATCTTGTCGGCCCACTGTTGCGGATTGTTCGTGGAAATTTCCAGGTGTTCGGCCGCGATCAGGTTGGCGATCTCGCAGGCTTCGTCCATGTCGCGCACTTTGATCATCGCGCCGCGATTCGTCAGCGACGTCGCGATCACCTCCTTGCGCGGCATGTCGGCCAGCTGCCGGTTGATGCTGGCAGCCACTGCATCGAGATAAGCGGCATCCGGACATACCAGGATCGACTGCGCCAGTTCGTCGTGCTCGGCCTGCGAGAACAGGTCCATCGCGATCCAGTCGGGATCGGTACTGCCGTCGCACACGACAAGAATCTCGGAAGGGCCGGCGATCATGTCGATGCCGACGGTGCCGAACACGCGGCGCTTCGCGGCCGCGACATAGGCATTGCCGGGACCGACGATCTTGTCGACCTGCGGAATGGTTGCCGTGCCGTAGGCCAGCGCGCCGACTGCCTGCGCGCCGCCGATCGTGAACACGCGGTCGACGCCGGACATTGCCGCCGCCGCCAGCACCAGCTCATTTTTCACGCCGCCCGGCGTCGGCACCACCATGATCACTTCCGGCACGCCGGCGACCTTGGCCGGAATGGCATTCATCAGCACCGACGACGGATACGCTGCCTTGCCGCCCGGAACGTACAGACCGACGCGGTCCAGCGGCGTGACCTTCTGGCCCAGCACGGTGCCGTCGGCTTCGGTATAGGTGAAGCCGTTGGAGCCGATCTCGTTCTTCTGCCGTTCGTGATACACGCGCACGCGATCGGCGGCATTCTGCAAGGCGGCCCGGCGTACCGGCGGCAATTGCTGCAGCGCCGCCTGCAGCACATCGCGGCCGATTTCGAGTGCAGCCACCGATGAGGCTTTCACCTGATCGAATTTTTCCGTGCATTCGAGCACCGCGGCATCGCCGCGCTTTTTCACATCTTCCAGAATGCGCGCCGCTGCGCGATCGATCGCCTCGTCTTCGCTGGCTTCGAAGGCCAGCACCTCGGCCAGCTGCGACTTGAAATCGGGGTGGGTGGAATCGAATCGGCGAATGTGGATGCTCATGGCGGTTTCCGGTGATCGTGCGTAAATTCTTCGTTGTCTCAGGCGCGCGGCGCCGATGCCTTTTCAAAAGCATCGAGGATGGGTTGCAGGCGCTCGCGCTTCAGTTTCAATGCCGCCTGGTTCACGACCAGCCGCGATGAAATATCCATGATCTGTTCGACCTCGACCAGGTTGTTGGCGCGCAGCGTGCTGCCAGTGCTGACGAGGTCGACGATCGCGTCGGCCAGACCGACCAGCGGACCGAGCTCCATCGAGCCGTACAGCTTGATCAGGTCGACGTGCACGCCCTTGCTCGCGAAGTGCTCGCGCGCCGTCTGCACGTACTTGGTCACCACGCGCAGGCGCGCGCCCTGGCGCACCGCGCTGGCGTAATCGAAACCCTGGCGCACCGCGACCGACATGCGGCATTTCGCGATGTTCAGGTCGATCGGCTGGTACAGGCCTTCGCCACCGTGCTCGAGCAGCACGTCGCGGCCAGCCACGCCGAAGTCCGCCGCGCCGTATTGCACATAAGTCGGCACGTCCGATGCGCGCACCACGATCACACGCACGTTGGCGTCGTTGGTCGGCAGAATCAGCTTCCGCGAAGTCTCCGGATTTTCGGCCACCTTGATGCCGGCCACTTCCAGCAGCGGCATGGTTTCCTCGAAAATGCGTCCCTTGGACAGGGCCAGCGTCAGTTGCGTGTTTGGGTTCGTCATCATTTCACCCGCTGTATGTCGGCGCCGACCGCCGACAGTTTGGTTTCCATCCGATCGTAGCCGCGATCCAGATGATAAATGCGATCAATCAGCGTGTCGCCTTCGGCCGCCAATGCGGCAATCACGAGCGAGGCCGAGGCGCGCAAATCGGTCGCCATCACCGGCGCGCCGATCAGCTTGTCGACGCCATTGATGATCGCCGTGTGGCCTTCGATCGTGATCGATGCGCCTAGGCGGTTCATTTCCTGCACGTGCATGAAGCGGTTTTCGAAAATCGTCTCGACCACGCGGCTGCCGCCCTCGGCGACGCAATTCATCGCCATGAACTGCGCCTGCATGTCCGTCGGAAAACCCGGATATTCGGTGGTGCGGAAACTGACCGCCTTCGGCCGCGTGCCCATCTGGCCGCGTATCCAGCCGTCGCCGGTGGTGACAACCACGCCCGCTTCGCGCAGCTTGTCGAGCGCGACGTCGAGAATATCGGTGCGCGCATTACGCAGCGTGAGGTCGCCGCCGGTGGCCGCCACCGCGCACAGGAAGGTCGCGGTCTCGATGCGGTCCGCGATCACGGTGTGCGAGGCGCCGTGCAGCTCTTCGACGCCCTGGATCACCAGGCGGTCGGTACCGATGCCTTCGATCTTTGCGCCCATCGCGACCAGCAGGTTCGCCAGATCGGTGACTTCCGGTTCGCGCGCCGCATTCTCGAGTATCGTTTCGCCTTCCGCCAGCGTCGCCGCCATCAGCAGGTTTTCGGTGCCGGTCACCGTGATCATGTCGGTCACGATGCGCGCGCCCTTCAGCCGCTTTGCCTTCGCATGGATGTAGCCTGCGTCGATCGTGATTTCCGCCCCCATCGCTTGCAGGCCCTTGATGTGCTGGTCGACCGGACGCGAACCGATTGCGCAGCCGCCGGGCAGCGAGACTTTCGCCTCGCCGAAGCGCGCCAGCAGCGGACCGAGCACCAGGATCGATGCGCGCATGGTCTTCACCATCTCGTACGGCGCTTCCAGCTTGTCGACCTTGCTGCCGTTCAGCGTAACATTTTCGCCATCCTGCTCGACACGCAGCCCCATCTGCAGCAGCAGCTTCAGCATCGTCGCGACGTCCTGCAGGCGCGGCACGTTATGCAGCTGAACCGTATCGGACGTCAGCAGGCCGGCGCACAGAATCGGCAGCGCCGCATTCTTGGCGCCTGAAATGGCGATCTCGCCGGACAGTCGCTGGCCGCCGCGTATCAGGAGTTTGTCCATGTTGTGCTTTTTCCCTTGTGCTGCGTTCTTTTACTTCTGGAATTCTTCCGGCGTCAGCGTCTTCATCGACAGCGCATGGATCTCTTCGCGCATGCGGTCGCCCAGCGCTTCATAGACCAGTTGATGGCGCTGGATCAGCCGCTTGCCGGCGAAGGCGTTCGAAACGATCACCGCCTCGAAGTGCGAGCCGTCACCGCTTACTTCGACGTGCGTGCAATCGAGTCCGGCGGCGATGTAGTTTTTTACCAGTTCGGGTGTGGGCAACATGATTTGCCTTTATCAACAAAAATTAATGACGCAGCTTGTAGCCGCTTTTCAGCAGCCTGACAGCGAAGGATACAAGCACCAGCAGGAACACGATGACGACGCCGCAACTCACCAGCGGGTTGACGTCGGACTGGCCGAAGAAACCGTAGCGGAAGCCGT
>DATMTZ010000092.1:0-1691 GCA_035563975.1 Oxalicibacterium sp.
TGCGCTACTGCGTCCGTTGCAGATTGTGAGTGGTATTGTCGAGCGTCGGCACACCTTGCCGATTCTGGCCAATATCCTCATTCGCAAGGATGGCGAGCGCGTTTCCTTCCTGTCGACCGACATCGAAGTGCAGATCACCACGCACGCGCAAGTCGGCAGCGGCAACGATGTGACCTCCACTACCGTCGCCGCGCGCAAGCTGCTGGACATCCTGCGCGCCCTGCCCGATTCCGGCGACGTGGCGCTGTCGCTGGCGAACAAGCGCATGACGGTCCAGTCCGGCAAATCGCGCTTCGCCTTGCAGACGCTGGCCGCGGAAGAATTCCCGACCGTTGCGCAAGCCGAGCAGTTCAACGCCAAGGTCACGCTGCCGCAAAAGACGCTGAAGCACCTGTTCAACATGGTGCACTTCTCGATGGCGCAGCAGGACATCCGCTACTACCTGAACGGCCTGCTGCTGGTGGTCGACGGCAAGAACGTGATCGCGGTCGCGACCGACGGCCACCGCCTCGCCTTCTGCCAGGTGGAAACCGAGCAGGAATTCGCGCGCCAGGAAGTCATCATTCCGCGCAAGACGATTCTGGAACTGCAGCGCCTGCTGGAAGAAAACGACCAGCCGGTCGACCTGGAAATCGCCACCAATCAGGTCAAGCTGACCTTCAGCGACATCGAGCTGATTTCCAAGCTGGTGGAAGGCAAGTTCCCGGATTACACCCGCGTAGTGCCGAAAGGCTACAAGAACAATTTCACGATCGGCCGCGATGCCCTGCTGCGTTCGCTGCAGCGCGCCGCGATCATGACCTCGGACAAATTCAAGGGCGTGCGCTGCATCGTCGCGCCCGGCAGCATGAAGATCAGTTCGACCAACGCCGACCAGGAAGAAGCAGTGGAAGAAATCGAAATCGATTACGGCGGCGACAGCGTCGATATCGGCTTCAATGTCACCTACCTGCTCGACGTGCTGAATAACCTGAAGAGCGACAGCATCAACATCGCTCTGGGCGATGCCAATTCATCGGCATTGATTACCGTACCGGAAAATCCCGACTTCAAATATGTCGTGATGCCGATGCGTATTTGATAGGGTTTGTTGCCTACGCACCAAGCCTTGTTGTTCCCCATGCTTGGGGCCTGAAATACCCATCGAAAAGCAGCGCAAACTGCTTTAAAAATGGGCATTTCGCCCCCAAGTAGGATGATTACCGCAACTGCAGTATCCGACGCCTTTTCCCCTCTTCGGCCACGAAGACCGCGCTGAGAAGTCCTCGCCGTTGCGATCATCCTTCACTGTAATTAAAGGTAGCCATGTCCGCGATTCCGAACGAGAACATCCCATCGCAACCCGCCCAGTACGGCGCATCCTCGATCCAGATCCTGGAAGGTCTGGAAGCAGTTCGCAAACGACCAGGCATGTATATCGGCGATACGTCGGACGGCACCGGTCTGCACCACTGCGTGTTCGAAGTGCTGGATAACTCGATCGATGAAGCGCTGGCTGGCCACTGCTCGGAAATCCACGTCACCATCCATTCGGACAACTCGATTTCCGTGACCGACAACGGCCGCGGCATTCCGACCGGCATCAAGTGGGACGACAAGCACGAGCCAAAGCGCAGCGCAGCGGAAATCGTGATGACCGAGCTGCACGCCGGCGGCAAGTTCGACCAGAACGCGTACAAGGTCTCCGGCGG
>DATMTZ010000093.1:0-5420 GCA_035563975.1 Oxalicibacterium sp.
GCGGAAGTCGCAGGTCTTCGGTTTCGCAACCGAATGTTCGCAGACATAGGACAGCGGCAGTTCGTACACGCCGCCGCCGCATTTCGGACAGGGGCCGAGCGCAGTCTGGCCGCTGAAGTCGACCGCTTCGGCGTTCTCGTCGTCATTGCTCTGGCCGAAATCGAATTCCAGCTTGTAGTTCTTGATTTCCTCGTCGCGGGAAATTTTCAGCACGGCGGCGAACGGGCGGCCCATCTTCGAACGGAAGCCTTGCAAAGGGCCGATCGTGCGTTCCGCCAGCAGCTGTTCCACTTCGCTGATCTCGAACTGGCGGCCGCCCGGCACCTTGGTCATCGAGAATTCGCACTTGGTGCAGGCGAAGCGGCGGTAATTTTCCTTCACGACGCCGCCGCAGTTCGGGCACGGCGTCTTCAGCGTCGCGTAGTCGCCGGGGATCGTATCGTTGTCGTATTCCTTCGCACGCTTGACGATGATCTGCGCCATTTGCGCGATCTCGCGCATGAACTCATCGCGGCTGATGTTGCCGCGTTCGATTTCGGACAGCTTGTATTCCCATTCGCCGGTCAGTTGCGGCTCGGTCAGCTCGTCGACGCCGAGGCCGTGCAGCAGGGTCATCAGCTGGAAGGCCTTCGCGGTCGGAATCAGCTCGCGGCCTTCGCGCAGCAAATACTTCTCTGTCAGCAGGCCTTCGATGATGGCCGCACGCGTGGCTGGCGTACCGAGTCCCTTGCCGGCCATTGCGTCGCGCAGATCTTCGTCGTCGACCAGCTTGCCCGCGCCTTCCATCGCTGACAGCAGTGTCGCTTCCGAATAGCGGGCAGGCGGTTTGGTGACCAGCGCATTGGCGACGACCGATTCGGTCTGCACCTTTTCGTCCTTGGCGACCGGCACCAGGTTGCCGCTGTTCTCGCCATCCTTCTCTTCGTCGACATCCTTGCCGTACACTGCCAGCCAGCCGGGATTGGTCAGCACTTTGCCTTCGGTCTTGAACTGGTGGCCCGAGACTTCGGTAAAGCGCGTCGTCACCTGGAATTCCGCAGCCGGGAAGAAGATCGCCATGAAGCGACGCGTGACGAGGTCGTACAGCTTTTGCTCAGGCTCGGACAGGTTCTTCGGCGCCTGGGTGGTCGGGATGATCGCGAAGTGGTCGCTGATCTTCGTGTTGTCGAAGATGCGCTTGTTGGGCTTGACCCAGTTGTTCTTCTTGATCTGCTTGGCGAACTGCAGGTAGTTGTTGTTCTCGGCCAGCACGTCCAGCGTTTCGAGCACGGTCGGCAGATAGTCTTCCGGCAGGTGACGCGAATCGGTACGCGGATAGGTCAGCACCTTGTGTTTTTCATACAGCGCCTGCGCCAGGCCCAGCGTATTCTTGGCCGAGAAACCGAAGCGCGCGTTCGCCTCGCGCTGCAGGCTGGTCAGATCGAACAACGCGGGCGCCATCGAGGTGGTCGGTTTCGATTCCTCGGTGACGATGCCGATCTTGCCGCGGCAGGCAGCAACGATGGATTCGGCGGCGGCCTTGCTCCACAGACGCTCGGCACGTTTCTCCGGATCGGTCTCATCCTTCTTGTGCTTGGTGTCCAGCCAGCGGCCCTGATAGATGCCGGCGGCGCACACGAATTCGGCGCGCACTTCCCAGTAGTCGCGCGGCACGAACTTCTTGATCTTCTCTTCGCGCTCGACCACGATCGACAGCGTCGGCGTCTGCACACGGCCGACCGTCGTCAGGTAGAAGCCGCCTTCCTTCGAGTTGAAGGCGGTCATCGCGCGCGTGCCGTTGATGCCGATCAGCCAGTCGGCTTCGCTGCGGCTGCGCGCGGCGTCGGCCAGCGGCAGCATGTCCTGGTCGTCGCGCAGGTTCTTGAACGCTTCGCGGATCGCTGTCGGCGTCATCGATTGCAGCCACAGGCGTTTGATCGGCTGCTTGGCCTTCGCGTATTGCGCGATCAGGCGGAAAATCAGCTCGCCCTCGCGCCCGGCATCGCAGGCGTTGATCAGCGCGGTGACATCCTTGCGTTTGATCAGCTTGTTCAGCACCTTCAGGCGCGATTCGGTCTTGGCGATCGGGTTGAGCGCGAAGTGCGGCGGAATCATCGGCAGATGCGTGAAGGTCCACTTGCCGCGCTTGACGTCGTATTCCTCCGGCACCGCGATCTCGACCAGGTGACCGACCGCCGACGACAGCACGTACTCGTCGGATTCGAAGTACTCATCGTGCTTGGTAAAGCCGCCGAGCGTCTTCGCGATATCGTTCGCGACGGATGGCTTCTCGGCAATGATGAGGGTTTTTGTCATGGTCAATGGGTCTCGAAAGAGTGTGTCGACCGCGGTTCGTCGCGGTTGTGACGGATATAACTAATGGCGGCAGCCCGCGTTTTCAAGCGAGCGCACTACTAATATATATTAGTTGCCTGGCCGTCAAGCGGCCAATGATAAGCGCGTTGCGACGGAATTCGCAAGCGGGAGGGCGGGATGTTGTTGAACAGGCATGCCATGCGAGCATGCCGATTTGACAGGTGCGGGGCCTGGCTAGTGCAGCATGCGCGGCGCGGCGTCTTCCTCGTCGACAAACAGTTCGTCGAAGATCAGGCCGTCCGGTTCCTTGCCCTGGCTCCACAGCACCATCAACACGATCACTTTCAGCTTGTCGAGCGAGATCGGCGATTCGCCGGCGGCCAAAGCGCGTTCAACGATGATTTCGCGCTGCATGGAATCGATCAGCTTGGCGGATTCCAGGAACTGGATGAAGCCGACAGCCGGCGTGCCGAGCACGTCGAGTTCCTGTGCCACGTAAATGCGGATGCCGGTCGACAGCGCCGGCTGCTGCACGTCGGCGTCGGCAGAGCCGTTGGCCGAGGCTGCCAGATCGGTCAGCCAGCCCAGCGCCTTGGCGATCTCGTCGTCTTCGAAACCGATGGCCGACAGTTTTTTCGTCAGCGCCTCGGAATCGGGGCAGGCATCGGGGCGGTAATAAGTTTCGTACAGATAGACAAGAACGTCGAACATGGATTCACCGTAGCGCTTAGGGTTGAGACAACGTCGTGCGGCGTCGTCAGGATCGATGCAACCATCAATGTTCTACAGGACATTCATGAAGCAGGAGCAGATCAAAACAGCGCTTACGCGTTCAAGCATACCACCAAGCGACGAAGGCCATCAAAGCGAAACACGCTTCGCTGTTGTAAAGGCGGCGGAAGAATGGCGACGTGTAAAGACAATGTGCCAAGAAAAATAGTGCGATGTTATTTTTTATTGGCGCGCGGGTATCGAAAATTGCGTAATGCCTAATCGACGCGTCGGTACAGGCCGCCCGGCAGCATTTCGATTGCGCCGTCGAGTTCAAGCGCGAGCAATTGCGCATGCAGTGTTGTGATGTCCGCGTTGCAGCGCGCGCTCAATGCATCGAGGCTGACGGGATCGAAGCCGATGAGTTGCAGCAGGGCGTCGTGTTCACTGTCGCCCGTTGCAGACGGCGGCGACTCGCTTGCATCGGCCGTTGTCGCCGGCCGCGTGGTCGACGCGTATTTCAGTTCTTCCAGGATATCCTGCGCGGCTTCCACCAGTTTCGCGCCCTGCTTGATCAATTGATGGCAGCCCTTGGACAGCGGCGAATGGATAGAGCCGGGAATCGCGAACACGTCGCGCCCCTGTTCTGCCGCCATGCGCGCGGTGATCAGCGAGCCGGATTGCAGCGCCGCTTCCACTACCAGCACGCCGCGCGCGAGGCCGCTGATGATGCGGTTGCGCCGCGGGAAGTTGGCGGCGATCGCTGGTGTGCCGAGCGCATATTCGCTGACGATGCATCCGTGTTCGGCGATGCGGTGCGCCAGCGAACGGTTGCGCGCGGGATAGACGATGTCGGCGCCCGTGCCGATCACTGCGATCGTCGAACCTGCGCTGCCCATGCCAGCCGCCTGCAGTCCGCCGAGATGCGCGGCGGTATCGATGCCGAGCGCCATGCCGGAGATAACGGTCAGGCCGGCAGCGCTCAATGCATCCGAAAAGCGTTCGGCGTTGGTCATGCCCTGTACCGTGGCGTTGCGGCTGCCGACTACCGCAAGCGCCGGGCGCGAAAGCAGTTCGATGCGGCCCTTTGCGTACAGAATGAGCGGCGGGTCGGGAATGTCTAGCAAGGCGTGCGGGTAATCCGGATCGGCCAGCGTCAGCACGCGGTTGCCTGGCAGCGCCGCCCATTCCCGGGTGCGCGCGATCAGCGCGGCGGTGGCGTCCGAAACGGGAGAAGTGATCGCCTGCGCGATGCGTTCGGACACGACTTTCTGCAAGGATGCATAGCTGGCGCCGAATATGTTCTCCGGCAGGCCGAAGCTGCCGAGCAGCCGGCGCGCGGTCTCGCCGCCGACACCGGGCGTCTGCTCCAGGCGCAGCCAGGATGCGAGATCGTCGGTCATGTGGCGACGATTCCGGCGACCGGCGATCCTGCGGCCGGAAAATGGGCGGAGGCTTTCAAGGCGGATGGATGCGGGCGGAGGCGCCGCAAATCGGAAAGCCTGCAGGATGCATGGGCGCATCCTGCAGGTCAAGCGGCAGGTTTATTCCGGCGTGGCGGCGATGTCGCCAACCTGGGCCGAATCCTGTACTTCCATGATCAGGCCGTACGAGATCTTGTTGAAGACGCGGAAGATGAACAGCGTGCCGTATTTTTCGTTTGGCAGCTTGATGACTTCCTTGTCTTCGGAGGTCGGGTCCTTGATCTTCTGGCCGAGGCGGTACAGTTCCAGCACGGTGCCGATGTCGATACCATCCTTGGCGCCGCGGTTGATCGACACCACGGCGTTCTGGCCTGCCTGCGTGACGCCGCCGTAGACGGCAACGATGCGCGCGTCGATCATCTTCTCCGGCGCATGCGGCACGTAGTTGATGATCGGTGTCGGTTCTTGTGCGAGCAGGCGGTCGCCCACGCCCATTTCTTCCTTGGTGGTGGTGACGACGAAGGTGCTTGCCTCGTCTTCGGCCTTGCCCTCGCGCGCCAGCTTCACCGTGCCGAGATGCATCGCTTCATAGCCGATCACTTCATGCGTGGCCGGATCATGCAGCGGTTTGCCGGGGCGGAATACCTGGAACACGTCGTGCCCCTTCAGGTCGCCGCGTACATAAGCCTTGTCGCCGCTGGCCAGATATACGTGATTTTCCTGCGTTGCCACGATGCGCGGCGTGTTCTTCAATTCGTCTGCTTCGACGATCAGCGGACGCGACAGGAAAGGTTCGATGATGGATTGCGGGATCGTCGTGATCGCGTCGGCAGCCAGCTCGCTGCTGCGCACATGCGGCGACAGGCGCACGGTCGGCATGCCGCTGCCATCAGTCGGACGGCGCAGGCGCAGGCGGCCGGCGGCGCGATCGAAGTAGACGATCTGACCCGGGTAAATCCAGTGCGGGTTATGAATCTGTTCGCGATTCAT
>DATMTZ010000094.1:0-2861 GCA_035563975.1 Oxalicibacterium sp.
GCCGCTGTCCGGCAGCACGCCGGTGACGCGCAGCTGCTCGCCGAAGCCCAGCGTCTGCGCCGCCCGCACATAGTCGGCCGAATACGAATACTTGTTCTTTGCGCTGAAACCGATCAGGTTGCGCGCGTAGCTCCTGCACAGCGGCGCATTGCTGACCAGCAGCGGTGCCGCCACGCGATACAGGCGATCCTGCTGCGTGGTCAAGGTGCGCAAAACGGTCAACTGCGCCGGTTCGACGGCGGCGGCAGCGGATGCGCTGATCGTGCCGGCTTCGGTTCCTTCAGGCGATGCGCCATCCTGATTGTTGACGGGCGTCGTGCTGCAACCGGCGATCAGCAGCGCGACGGAGGCGCATGCCAGGCGGCCGAATGGAGGAATGCGTTGAAGCAGACTGCGCAAAATGATTCTCCTGCTCTTAGTGTTTACCGGTGCTGCCGAAGCCGCCTGCGCCCCGCGCGCTGGCATCGAAGTCATCCACCACGTTGAAGCCGACCTGCAGCACAGGCACGATCACCAGCTGCGCCAGGCGTTCCATCGGATTCAATACAAATTCGGTCTGGCCGCGGTTCCAGGTCGAGACCATCAGCTGGCCCTGGTAATCAGAGTCGATCAGGCCGACCAGGTTCCCCAGCACGATGCCGTGCTTGTGCCCCATGCCGCTGCGCGGCAGGATCACCGCGGCGTAGCCCGGGTCGCCGATGTGGATCGCGAGGCCGGTGGGCACCAAGTGCGTCTCGCCGGGTTTCAGCGTCAACGGCGCATCGAGACAGGCGCGCAGGTCGAGACCGGCGGAGCCGCTGGTTGCGTAGGCAGGCATTTGATCCTTCATGCGCGGATCGAGAATCTTGACGTCGATTGTTTTCATCAGGTTGGAAGAACGGGAAGGATGAGCGGAAGGATTACGACAGGCGCTGTGCGATTTCGGCGATCAGCTGCCGCGCCAGTTGCTGCTTGCCGGCGCGCGGGATCAGCGTCTGTCCGTTTGCGTCGAACAGCATCAGTTCGTTGTGGTCCTGACCAAAGGTTTCGTGGCCGATATTGCCGACCAGCAGAGGGATATTCTTTTTCTTGCGCTTGGCTTCGCCATACTCGGCAAGCTTCTCGGATTCCGCAGCGAAGCCGACGCAGTAGGGGTGCTTGTCCAGTGCGGCCACGGCAGCCAGGATATCGGTGTTCTGTTCGAATTCCAGCGCCGGTACGTCGTCTGCGCCTTTCTTGATCTTCTGCGCGCTGACATTTTTCGCGCGCCAGTCCGCCACTGCCGCCACCGCGATGAAGACGTCCTGCGCGCTGACGCGCGACATCACGACGTCGTGCATCTGCTCGGCAGTCTGCACGTTGATGCGGTGCACGCCGTAAGGTGCGGCCAGCGCGGTCGGGCCGGAGACCAGGGTCACCTCGGCGCCGGCCTCGCGTGCTGCACGCGCCAGCGCATAGCCCATCTTGCCCGAGGACAGGTTCGTGATGCCGCGCACCGGGTCGATCGGCTCGAAGGTCGGGCCGGCAGTGATCATCACGCTTTTTCCGACCAGCAGATTCGGCTGGAAGCAGGCGATGATTTCTTCCATCAGCTGTTCCGGCTCCAGCATGCGGCCCATGCCGGTTTCGCCGCAGGCCTGTTCGCCGGCGTCGGGGCCGAGCACGGCGATGCCGTCCTTCTTCAATTGCGCGACATTGCGCTGCGTCGCCGGATTCAGCCACATCTCGACGTTCATTGCCGGCGCCACCAGCAGCGGCACGGTGCCAGGGCGCGCGACGCACAGCGTCGCCAGCAAATCGTCGCAAGCGCCGTGCGCCAGCTTGAAGATGAAGTCGGCCGAGCAGGGAGCGATGACGATCGCGTCGGCATCGCGCGTGAGATCGATATGCGGCATGTTGTTGGCGATGCGCGCATCCCATTGGTCGGTGTGAACCGTGCGGCCCGAAAGAGCCTGCATCGTCACCGGCGTGATGAATTGCGTTGCCGCCTGCGTCATCACGACCTGCACAGATGCGCCAGCCTTGACCAAGGCGCGCGTCAGTTCCGCCGCCTTGTAGCAGGCGACGCCGCCGGTCAATCCCAACACGATTTTTTTGCCAGCCAGTTCCATGGGGACTCCTGAAAAGACGCCGCGCTAGTGTATCAGCTTGACCGCCGCTGCCGCTGGCGCCGGCTTATTTGCCGACGCGGCGCAGCTCGTCGAGGATGAACAATACCGCGCCGATGAAGATGGCGCTGTCGGCGACGTTGAAGGCTGGCCAGTGCCAGCCGCGCACGTGGAAGTCGAGGAAGTCGATCACGTGGCCGTACAGCACGCGGTCGATCACGTTGCCGACCGCGCCGCCCAGCACCAGCGACAAGGCCCAGCTGAACATCCGCTGCCCCGCATGTTTTTTCAGCAGGTAGACGATGAACAGGGCCGCGACTATGCCGAGCGCGGTGAACAGGTAGCGCTGCCAGCCGGTTTCGGAGGCGAGAAAACTGAAGGCCGCGCCTTTGTTATAGACCAGCACCAGGTTGAAGAAGGAGGTCAGCGCCTGCGATTCGCCGTAAGTAAACGTTTTCGTGATGGCGATCTTGCTGACCTGGTCGAGCAGGATCACGATCAGGGCGATGCCGAGCCAGGGCAGCAGGCTGCCGGAACGGGCGGAAGTGGAAAAGACGCGCTTGTTTGTCACCATGATGATCCGAAGAATGGTCCGTTTTTATGCGGAATGGTCGCGCCGCGATCGAGCTCGCGCGGCGCGGCCGGACGTAAATCAGGCGTAGCGGCGCGCTTCGCCTTCGCCGAACAGGTTGGCGACGCAGCGGTCGCACAAGCCCGGATGATCGGCATGCGTGCCGACCGCCGGGCGATAGTGCCAGCAGCGCTCGCATTTCT
>DATMTZ010000095.1:0-5255 GCA_035563975.1 Oxalicibacterium sp.
ACCCGCACGCAACGCCGCCGTGGCAGCCAGCAGCACGGCCCCTGGCGTTTCGCGCGAACCGCCGATCACCAGCACCTGACCGCGCGCTTCCTTGTCATCGTCCGGCGCGTGCACCGGCAGCGGCCAGCTGCGCAGCAGTGCGGCATCGACGTCTTGCATGGCTTGCGATGGATCGTTCATGGCGCGCTCACGGTTTCGGTGCGGCGGAGATATCGGGCGCGGTGGTGATCGGCGCGCCCGATTCGAGCAGCGGCGCGACGAAATTCACCAGCTCCAGTTCCAGCTGGCCGAACTTGCCCGCCGCCGGATTCAGGCGGTACGAGGTGACCGAGCAGTTCGGCACGTCGCTGGCGCGATCGATGCCCAGGATCTTGTCCTCGTCCAGGTGTTCGAGCAGATAGCGGAAGCAGTTGACGATGACCTGATGGCCGACGATCAGCACGCGCTCGTCCGGATATTCGCGCGTGATGGTGTCCAGCACATTGCGCAGGCGCAGGATCACGTCGCACCAGCTTTCGCCGCCGGGCGGGCGGAAATAGAACTTGCCGACATGCTGGCGCTGTTCGTGCAGTTCCGGATGTTTCTGCGCGATGCCGTGACGCGTCAGGCGATCGAGTACGCCGAACTCTTTTTCGCGCAGGCGCTCGTCGCACAGGAAAGTGTGCACCTGTTCGTGATGCTCGATGCTTTCGAGAATGGCATCCGCCGTGCGACGCGCGCGCAGGTAGGGTGAAGTCAGCACCACGGTCGGCTGTTGCGCCTGCGGCAGTTCGCAGAACCAGCGGCCCAGGGCCTGTGCCTGCTGGCCGCCGAGCGCGGAAAGCGGCACGTCGATGTCGCGCTCGGCGATGTCGATCAGGGCAAGACCGCCGGCTTCCGCCAGCTCGCGCGCGACATTGCCGGCGCTCTGTCCATGCCGCACCAGCCAGATGCGCTCGGGCCATTTGTGACTTGCCATGCGTATTGCGCTCCTCTGCGAATGCCGTTACGACGCATGATGACGGCTCGTCATGAATCAATCTGTACGGAAGCCCGCATTCCATCCGGCGTGACACCGGCGGCTCATGCGTCCGACGCTTGCTACAGGTTGACGCTGCGCACGCCTTCCAGCGATTTGAGCCGCATCGCCACTTCCAGCATCAGGTCTTTCGGCATGCTGCGCAGAAAGGTGATGTCGACCCGATCGTCGGTCGGCGTATCGCCGATCTTGAAGGTGATCTGCTGGACCTTGACGCCGTCCGCTTCGAGCTCGTTCTGCATGCGCAGCAGCGAAACATGCTGGCGATCGATCAGCACGCTGATGTGTTTGACGTGATCGCGGCGAAACAGGCGCCGCTCGAGCGGACGTACCGCCGCCAGTATCAGCACGACCAGCGCGGTGGCGGTCAGCGCAGCCACATACAGGCCGCCGCCGACCGCGAGGCCGACGCCGGCCACGGTCCACAGGCTGGCTGCCGTGGTCAGGCCGCGTATGACTTCCTGTCGCAGGAAAAGAATGGTGCCGGCGCCGAGAAAGCCGATGCCGCTGACGACCTGTGCCGCCACGCGCGACGGATCGAGCGACACGTTCGGCGTGCCGAGGATGTCGGAAAAGCCGAAGGCGGACACGATCATCATCAGCGCCGCGCCCACGCATACCAGCATGTGCGTGCGCAGGCCGGCCGCCCATTCGAGCCGCTCGCGTTCCAGTCCAACCAGGCCGCCGAGGATTGCGGCTACCACCAGGCGCAGGATGATTTCGTGATGAGGCAACATGCTGTTCTCCGCTACAGGCAAGACCATGAAGAAATCGACTGTACCATGCGATACGCGCGATCGCAGCTACCCGCCGACGCTGAACGACGCACCTTCGTAGCGGCCCTGGAACACGCCTATGCCCTTGCCGGTCCATCGCATGACGTCGCGGTTCAGCGCTTTGTATTGCGGACTGTCCTGCTTGTAAGCGTAGGACGAACCGGTCGTGACGATGCGCGCGTTGCCGGTGCCGGTCACTTGCGATGCGTAGTAGCCGGAGACCAGCACGGCAGCGATTTTTGCGCCCGGTTCAGGCATCACGTGCCAGCGTACGGGTTCGTATGAACTCAGGACCAGCACGGTCGGCTTGACGGAACGGCGCACGCGTACTTCGACGGTTCCCGGTTTGCGGCCTCCGCTCGAGGCAACCGACGCACCCGTTTTTCCCTGGTACACGCCGATCGCTTCCACCTGCGCGTCGCGCGACAGGGCGGCGATGATGCTGTTGGACGCAGATACGGCTGCTGGCGCGGATGGCGGATATGCCGCGCCATAAGCGGGTCTTGCCGCTGCCATTTCGGCGGCTTTTTCTTCCGCAGCGAGCTTGGCCAGCTGCTTTTCCAGGTTGAAGCTTGCCAGCAGCATGTCCAGCGGCTCGGGCGTGCCGGCCTTGACCTCGCCGGCGAACAGTATGCCGTTGCTGTTCCTGCGCATGTAACCGTTGCGGCCGTCGAGTGCCGACAGAATGCCCGATCGGCCATCTTCGCTGTCGACCGGCGCCAGCGTCGCTGCCTTGATGTCGAATACCTGCGGTTTGGTATAGATGCTGCCGGCCATACGGGAATCGACCAGCAGGGTCGTCTCGCTCAATTTCGCGTAGCTGTTGTTCAGGAAATCCGCGGTTTGCCACAGCGTCTCCTGCCCGGATTCCAGGTCGACCATCATCAGGTCGCGCGACGACACGAAAACGATCGCTTTGCCGTCCAGCATCAAGGTCGGCTCGGATGAGGTCACGCCGCGTCCCTGCGTAATCTGGAATTCCCGGGTGGCCGTCGCATGAATGCCGCTTGCATCGCGCGTATGTTCGATCAGCGTGAAATCGCGGTGCGACCCGACCAGCATGCGGGAGGGGGCCTTGGTATAACGCACGGCCCAGGTCGTGTTGCGCAGCGCGACTGGATGCACCTCGATCTTGCCGGCCTGGAAATCGATCAGCGACAGCGCCCCGGTCTTGGCGTCGTTGACGAGCGCGGCAGAAACCTCGGGCAGCCAGGCGTGGAATCGCCGGATGTCCCGGGTTGTCCATAGCTTGTTGCCGGTCTCGGTATCGATGAAAACGACGCCGTTGTTGACCGTCTGGAGCGCCGCCACGCGACCGTTCGGCGACACCGACATCTGATAGCCCGCTTCCGGTGTCAAGGAAAGTACGGCGATCTTCCTGCCGCCGGGAATTTCCGCTGACATCAATTCGCCGCGGGTTCCGCGCACGACCGCAACGCCGGCGTCGGAAGCCGTTTCAGCCGAATATATTTGGGCACCGTCGATCGACGGAACGATCGTCGTGCCGGAAAGCGGGGCAAGCGGACGCAAGGCTGTTTGCGCGAGGCGGAAGGCCACCTGGCGAATTCCCAGATACTGCAGCAATTGCGCATCCTGCGCATTCAGGCAGCCACGATCGATCGGAAGCGCGTTCACCTGTGCCAGCGTATCGAAGCGGCCGATCGACAGCCCTTGACTGCAGTTGCGCGCGCGCAGATCCATGCGCGATGCCCACTGTTCCTTGAAGGCTTCCTCCGCTGCGGCATCCTGCCGCAACAGTGTCGCCAGGTTTTCCTGTGCAATTCGTATCTCGGCGTCGGGCGGGAATGCCGCGTTCACCTTGGCGGAAACCGGCATCATGATTTCCGAAATTTTCGAGCAGCCGGAAACAAGCAGGCAAAAGACGACAAGGCCGACGATTCGCAACATGGATTCTCCCTTAATGTGATGCCGGCGGACACTTGGAATATTGATGGTTTGCTGTCCGCGATACGGTGCATGCTGCCATTCATCTTCCCTGCCGACAATATCGAATTCATGGGATAGCGCGGCCTCTTGGCGGAACCTTTTACGGATGGCAATAGTCAGTCCCAACTGGCTGGCGCGTTTCGCATCGTCCGGCATGCCGCAGCCATCGGCAGTGCGAAGCCGCGTCGGGGCAGAAAATGTAAAATCTGATAATCTTCAGCCTCCCAAGCGTATTGCTTGCAAGGCAGTAGCAGGTCAACAGGGATCGCTCACGTGCACGCATGAGCAAATCTGCTCCCTCGTAATCAGTTGTATCGCAACCTCGAAGCCAGCTGCTGCTGGCGTGTCCGGTGCCATGCGCCGGATGACGCGCTTTCCAGGTTGCCCGGATTGGAAATTATGTTCTTGAACGTTCTCACACCCGTTTCTCTTCGTATGCGCGCCGTGGTTCTGGCGCTGACGCTGTTACCCGCTGTTCCCGCTCTCGCATTCAATTTCAACGACGTCGCCAGGAAGGCGCAGAAGCTGTCGACCGAGTCGTACAAGGCGCCGCAAAAAAATATCTCCAAGGCGCTGGAAAATCTCAGCTACGAGCAGTACACCGATATCCGCTACCGTCCGGAAGCGGCGTATTGGCGCGCCGAAAAGCTGCCCTTCGAACTGACTTTCTTCCACGAAGGGCGCGCCTACAGCAGCCCGGTAAAAATCAACGAGGTCGTGCATGGCCGCGCGCGCACGATTCCCTTTAGTCCGAAATTGTTTACCTACGGTGCAAACCGCTTTACGGCTGCCGATCTGCATCATCTCGGCTATGCCGGTTTCCGCGTGCACTACGCGCTCAATTCGTCGAAGCGCAAGGACGAAGTGATGGTGTTCCTCGGCGCCAGCTATTTCCGCGCGGTGGGGAAAAACCAGACATACGGCCTGTCGGCGCGCGGTCTGGCGATCGACACCGCGCTCAATTCCGGCGAGGAATTTCCGCGCTTCGAGGAATTCTGGATCGAAAAGCCGGCGCGCAACGCCAAGCATCTGGTGATCTACGCCTTGCTCGATTCGCCGCGCGCCACCGGCGCCTACCGCTTCACGATCAGGCCCGGCGAGCAGATGGTGACGGACGTCAAATCGCAGATCTATCTGCGCGAGAACGTGACCAAGCTCGGCATCGCGCCGCTGACCAGCATGTATTTCTTCGGCGAGAACCAGCGTCCCGAGAAGGAAGACTATCGTCCCGAAGCGCATGATTCGGACGGCTTGTCGATCGCCTCCGGCACCGGCGAATGGATCTGGCGCCCGCTGGTCAATCCGAAACGCCTGCTGGTGACTTCGTACACCCTGACCAATCCGACCGGCTTCGGCCTGATGCAGCGCGACCAGAAGCAGGACCACTACGAGGACCTGGCCTTGCGTTACGAAGATCGGCCGAGCGGCTGGGTGGAGCCGGTCGGCAAATGGGGCAAGGGCCGCGTCGAGCTGGTGCAGATTCCGACGCCGGACGAGCTCAACGACAACATCGT
>DATMTZ010000096.1:0-3318 GCA_035563975.1 Oxalicibacterium sp.
GCATGCGGTTCTTGTGCGACAGATCGTCGACGAAGTGCACGCGCTGCTGGATGTTTTCATGCTTGGTGGCGGAGCTGGCGATCTGGATGATCAGCGCATCCTTCGTGATGCGTTTGGCCATGCTGCCGACCATGCCGTCCAGCGTGGCAGAGAACAGCATCGTCTGGCGCGTTTCCGGCGTGGAAGCGACGATCTTCTCGATGTCGTCGACAAAGCCCATGTCCAGCATGCGGTCGGCTTCGTCCAGCACCAGGATCTGCAGTTGCGAGAAATCGATCTTGCCCGATTCCATATGGTCGATCAGACGGCCTGGCGTCGCGACCAGGATTTCCGGATTGCGCGACAGCAGCTGCATCTGTTTCGGATACGGCATGCCGCCCAGGATCGAGACGGCTTTCACGCGGCGCATGAAGGAGCCGTATTTGTCGGTGGAGGTGGTGACCTGCAGCGCGAGTTCGCGCGTCGGCGTCAGCACCAGCATTTTCGGTTGTGCAGGCTTGAAGCGTGGACGTTCGCCGCGCGAACGCGCCGATTGCGCTTCCTGGTTCGGCGTTCTGCCGATGGGAGCCTGCTGGTCCGCCTGCAGGGCGAACTTGTGCAGCGCCGGCAGCATGAATGCCGCGGTCTTGCCGGAACCGGTTTGCGACGACACCATCATGTCGCGGCCTTCGATGCCTGCGGGAACTGCCTGAGCCTGGACTGCGGTTGGAGCGGTATAGCCGGATTCGTTCAACGCCTTGATGATGGACGAATGGAGGCCGAGTGATTCAAAAGTCATTTAGTTTCTTCCGTATGAAAACAGTGCTGCAATGCTCATGACGGTACCGACCGGTTCGTGACCAGTGAGTCCATGACGAAAACTGCGTGCGCTAAGAACGCAACGCCAACCACGAAACAGCCAGGAAAAATTCTGAGAGATTTCGGCACAAAAGCTTTTGCGCCGGGACGGTGTTTGAATTCAACACCTGAAAGGCGGAGGGCTTTATCAGTGATGCTTAACGGTTCGCGATGCTGCAAAAGTGCCATGCATGTTGCAAGGCACAGCGCGCATTATACGATGCATGCGCTTCTCTGTCGAGTTGTTTGACGCGCGATGCGCACGGGATTGTGAATAATTGTGTAATGCACATTAAAAAAGCGGCGCCGCAGCGCCGCTTTCGTGTGAATGCGTAAGTCCTTATTCCGCACCCATGCCAGGTACCACGTGCGAGAAGCCGCCGTCGACATACGTGATTTCGCCGGTGATGCCGCCCGCGAGATCGGACAGCAGGAAAGCCGACGCATTGCCGACATCCTCGATCGTCACATTGCGGCGCAGCGGCGCATTGTCCTTCACGAAGTTCAGGATCTTGCCGAAGTCCTTGATGCCGGACGCGGCGAGCGTCTTGATCGGGCCGGCCGATACGCCATTGACGCGGATGCCTTTCGGGCCGAGCGATTCGGCCAGATAGCGCACGCTGGCTTCCAGCGATGCCTTGGCCAGGCCCATCGTGTTGTAGTTCGGCAAGGCGCGCACGGAACCGAGATAGCTCAGGGTCAGCAGCGCCGCATTGTCGTTCAGCATTGGCAGCGCGGCCTTGGCCATCGCGGGGAAGCTGTAGGCCGAGATATCGTGCGCGACGCGGAAGGCTTCGCGCGACAGACCGTCAAGGAAATCGCCGGCGATCGCTTCGCGCGGCGCGAAACCGATCGAATGCACGAAGCCGTCGAACTTGCTCCACGACTTGCCCAGATCGGCAAACAGCGCTGCAATCTGTTCGTCGCTGCCGACGTCGCAATCAAAGATGAGTTCGCTGTCGAATTCCTTTGCGAAATCCGTGATGCGGTCCTTGAAGCGCTCGCCGACGTAGGTGAACGCGAGCTCCGCACCTTCGCGCTTGCAGGCGGCAGCAATGCCGTAGGCGATGGAGCGATTCGACAACACGCCGGTAATGAGGATTTTTTTGCCTTGCAAGAACGCCATGAGGACTCCAGTGTGTGTTCGTGGATGTTTGCCTTAACTCGCCGCGGCGGCGACCTGGGGCAAGAATGAATGGGCAAGATTGTAGGGGTTGGACGGCGCGCCGGCAACTTTTGCCAGGGCAAGCGTGCGGACGGAACGATTCGGTAGAATAGCCGCAGCGTCGGCCCGCCCGGGTGTCCGACGGCGCACGCACCGGCGAATGATAAAAATCCTCTGCTCCTTCCTGCTGCTCTGTTTTCTCTCGCACGGCGCCTGGGCCGCGCATGCATTTTCTCTTTACGATACGCCGAAATACCCGGCCGGCTTTACGCATTTCGACTATGTGAATCCCGATGCGCCAAAGGGCGGCGACCTGTACCTTGCCAATCCCGACCGGCGCACCAGCTTCGACAAGTTCAATCCGTTTTCGCTGAAAGGCGTAGCGGCCGCGGGCGTTGCCAACCTGATGTTCGAAACGCTGGCGGTCGGTTCTTCCGACGAGATCGCGACGATGTACGGTTTGCTGGCCGACGACATGCAGCTTGCGCCGGACCGCATGTCGATGACCTTCCACCTGAATCCCAAGGCGCATTTCAACAACGGCGATCCTGTGCTGGCGGCCGACGTCAAATACTCGTTCGATACGCTGATCGAGAAGGGCGCGCCGCAGTTCAAGTCCATCTACGCGGAAGTGAAGCGCTGCGTGGTGATCGACGAGCGCACCGTGCGTTTCGACTTCAAGTCGCTGAATCATGAATTGCCGCTGATCGTCGGCGGCACGCCGGTGTTTTCGCGCAAATGGGCGGCCGGCGTCAGCTTCGACAATATCCAGCTGACCCCGCCAATCGCCAGCGGACCCTACCTGATCGCGCGCTACGATACCGGGCGCGCGATTACCTACCAGCGCGATCCGCACTACTGGGGCACCGACCTGCCGACGCGCAAGGGCATGTTCAATTTCGCGAAGATCCACTACCGGTTCTACAAGGACGACGTGGCGCGGCTGGAAGCCTTCAAGGCCGGCGAATTCGATGTCGTCGTCGAATACAGTTCGAAGAACTGGGCGCGCAGCTATACGGGGCCGAAGTTCAGCGACGGCCGCATCATCAAGCGCGAGCTGAAACACAGCAACGGCGCCGGCATGCAGGGTTTCGTGATGAATCTGCGACGGCCGCAATTCCAGGATCCGCGCGTGCGCCAGGCGCTCGGGCTGGCGCTGGATTTCGAGTGGATGAACCGCCAGCTGTTCTACGGCGCCTACACGCGCATCTATTCCTTCTTCAACAACAGCCCGATGGCGGCGACCGGCATGCCGTCGGCGGATGAGCTGGCCTTGCTGGAACCGATGCGCAAGCAACTGGATCCCGCCGTGTTCG
>DATMTZ010000097.1:0-21524 GCA_035563975.1 Oxalicibacterium sp.
GATCGAGAGCGGCGCTTACGGCACGACGTGCGCGCGCGTCGGCTGCATGCCGAGCAAGCTGCTGATCGCCGCGGCAGATGCGGCGCATGCAGTTGCATCGGCGCCGGACTTCGGCGTGTTCGCCGGCGCGCCGAATATCGACGGCCGTGCCGTGATGGAGCGCGTCCGGGCGGAGCGCGACCGCTTCGTCGGCTTCGTCCTGGATGGCGTCGAGCGCATCGACCCTGCACATAGGCTGAACGGCCACGCGAAATTCCTGGCGCCGGATCGGCTGCAGGTCGGCGACGATACGGAAGTGCTCGCGCACAGCGTCGTGATCGCGAGCGGTTCGCGTCCGGCCATTCCGGACAGCCTGCGCGAACTCGGCGATCGCCTGATCGTCAACGACGATGTGTTCGACTGGGAAGATCTGCCCGATTCGGTGGCGGTGATCGGTACCGGCGTGATCGGTCTCGAGCTCGGTCAGGCGCTGGCGCGCCTCGGTGTGCGCGTTGCGATTTTCGGCCGCAGCGGTTCGCTGGCGCAGTTGCGCGACGCCGATGTCCTGCGCGAGGCGCGGGATTGCCTGCATGCAGAGCTGGACCTGCGTCTGCACACCACGATCGTCTCCGCCAAGCGCAGCAACGAACACGTGACCCTGCATACGCGCGATGCGGACGGCAAGGAGCGCACCGAATCGTATCAATTCGTACTGGCCGCGACCGGTCGCACGCCGAATGTCGCGGGGCTGGGGCTCGAACACACGGGCCTGCGACTGAATCAGCACGGCGTACCCGTCCACGATCCGCACACGATGCGGTGCGGCGATAGCGCCATCTTCATTGCCGGCGATGTCGGCGAAGATCGGCCGCTGCTGCATGAGGCGGTCGACGAAGGCCGCATCGCCGGCGACAATGCGGCGCGCTATCCTCTGGTGGTGGACGGCTTGCGTCGCGCTGCGCTCAGCATCGCCTTCACCGATCCGCAAATCGCGGTGGTCGGGCAGAGCAGCAGTACGCTGACAGAACAGCGCTATGAATCCGGCGAAGTGGCATTTGCAGATCAGGGACGCAGCCGCGTCATGCTGCAAAACCGCGGCCTGCTGAAAGTCTACGGCGAGCATGGCACGCATCGCTTTCTCGGCGCTGAAATGATCGCGCCGCGCGGCGAACACCTGGCGCATCTGCTGGCGTGGGCCTGCCAGAACCGGATGACGGTCGATCAGATGCTGGAGATGCCTTTCTACCACCCGGTGGTGGAGGAAGGTTTGCGCACTGCGTTGCGCGAGTTGAAGGAAAAGCTGGCGCGGCATGTCGTGCCAATCGAGCATTGCGCCGACTGCACGCCGGGGCGCTAGGCCGGCACGAGTTGCGCGCAAATGTGCGGTACCGCTTGTTGCATGAAATGCGGATGTGATACAAGCTTATCAATATGGCGCAGCGCCGCAGGAGCTTGCAGCCAGACAAGACCGATCGCCGGCATCCGCGCCGGGACGGCGACCGATGACGATTTACTTCAGAAAAAGGGGCGCCCCATGAAAGCAACTACCTTGAAAACGACACGCACTGATATCCGTACGCTGGTGAAGGATGCGCAGGAACTGTTCCGCGAAGCGACCACGGTCACCGGTGAAAAGGCAGACGATCTGCGCAACCGCGGCCTGCAGCTGCTCGACTCGGCCATGGGCAAGGCGCAGGAAGTGCAAACCGTTGCGCTGGAGACGGGTAAGGAGCTGGCAGAAAAAACCGACGACTACGTGCACGAGAATCCATGGCGTGCGGTCGCGATTTCTGCTGGCATCGGCCTGGTGCTGGGCATGCTGATTTCCCGCAAATAAGCGCGGCGGCCGACATGGAACCGCACGATGCGCGCCAAGGCCTGATCGCCGATATCGGCGATCTGGCGAGAAACCTGTATGGTCTGCTGTCCAGCCGCATCGAGCTGGCCGCCGTCGAGCTGACGGAGATCCGCAATAACGTGTTGAAGATGGTCGCGCTGTTTGCGCTGGCCGTCGTCTTCGCTTTCTTCGCGATCGGCTGCTGGCTGTCCCTGCTGGTGTATCTGAGCTGGGATGCGCTGGGCTGGAAGATCCTGCTGATCGTTGCGGCCGCCTGCACTGCCATCGTGCTTGCCATTGTCGCGTATGTCATGTCGCTGATCCGCAAGGGCGGTTTGTCGATGCCTGCGACAATGGAAGAGTTGCGCAACGATCAGGACGCGCTGTTGTAACGGAGATCACATGAAAACAGAACCCCGATCGGCGCATGAAACGCTGGTGCAGCGCAAGGAAAGGCTGAAGCTGCAATGCCGCGCATATCGCGCCGCCGTGCATCACGCACGCTCGGAAGTGCGCTCGCATCTTGGCATCCAGGCGATTGCGAAGACGGCGCTGGGCCTTGTCGGGCTGCGTGCCGGCTCGGCTGCGTTGTCGAATTTTTCAGGCATCCTCGATCTGAAGAACGGCGTGTCGCTTGGCAAGCTGCAGAAGCTGCTGCCTGTGCTGGCCGGCGGCTACTCGCTGCTGCGCCGGCGTTCCTTGTTGAGACCGGTATTGCGCGGTGCGCTGTTCGCGGGCGGCGCGGGTGCCGCCGCCTATCTGTATGCGCGCAGCAAGTCGGCAAAGCGGCAGCACGACCGTGCCGTGCATCACGAACATCTCTGACGACGGACGCGATCGAGCGACGCCAATAAAAAGGCCGGCTGCGAGCCGGCTTTTTGCGGAAGCGTGTCTTATTTTGCCGGTGCGGCGGTGCTGCTGGCGGCAGGGGCAGATGCGGGCGCTGCAGCCACCGCTGGCGCAGGGACGGCCGGCTCGGCAAACTTGGCGCCGGCGCTGTTGGCCATCAGCACCACGGCGCGCTCCACTTCGACGTCGTCCAGATCAGGATTGCCGCCTTTGGGCGGCATTGCGCGCAAGCCGTGCAATGCGTGTTTGGCCAGCGTGTCATAGCCTTGCGCAATGCGTGCCTTCCAGGCGCCGGCATCGCCGAATTTCGGCGCACCTGCTGCGCCGCTGGCGTGACAGGCGGCGCAAGTGGACTTATAGACTTCGTCGCCGGTCTTGTAGACCTTGGGCGCGTTCGCGTCTTTCAGCGTGAAGCCTTCATCGGCAACCGGTTTGATGCGCTGCTCGATGGCCTCGGGAGAATTGTTGGAGCCGGCGCCTTCGTGACGTTCGTTCGTCACATATTCGACCAGCAGGACGATACAGATGATGGGCACGAGAAAGCCTGCAATGACGGCCAGGATGAGTTGCTTTGGTGTTCTGATCGCGGATTGTTCGTGATGTGCGTCGCTCATTATTCCCTCGATACGGATTTATAAACTCGCCGGACTACGCATGCGTCTCCATGCATGCGGGGGATCTGCTCGCTGACAGATCTCGCCAAAATTCTCTGATTATAGACACAATATAATCGATATGGTCAAACGTGCGTTGCCACGTGGACGTCAACAGGGAAAAACGGTATCCTGCAGACCTTCCTGTTCTCCCTCTCGTGCGGCTGTAGCTCAGTGGATAGAGTATTGGCCTCCGAAGCCAAGGGTCGCTGGTTCGATTCCAGCCAGCCGCGCCAATAGAATCAAGGACTTAAGCCTTAGCAGTCATGGCGTACCATCGTCCTTCCTTGAGGAGTGCGCATGTTCAAACTGCCCTCTCTGTTCAAAGAACGCTCACTGACTGCCGGGACGCTGATCTTCATTCTGCTGATCGGTATTTCGCTGGCCGGCATCGCGGCGTGGGGTAGCTGGCAGGAATACCAGAAGCAGTTCCGCAACGCCGAAACGACGACGTCGAACATGGCGCGCGCGTTGGCGCAGCATGCCGAGGATGCGGTGCTCAGCGTCGACAATATCGTGGCCGGGCTGGTCAATACGGTGGAACTGCAGAATCGGCATCATCTTCCGAACGCCGAGCTGCACGATTTTCTGGCGGCGCGCGTGGCCGAACACCCCATGCTGCACGGCCTGTTTGTGCTGGACCAGAGGGGACGTCCGATGGTGAGCTCGCAGCCATGGGTCGCGCGGGGCTATGCCTACACTGACCGCGAATATTTCCAGTATCACCGCCAGTTCGACTATCGAGGTCCGCATATCGGCCCTGCCGTGCGCAGCAAGTCGACCGGCGACTGGATCCTGACGGTGTCGCGCCGTCTGAATCATGCGGACCACAGTTTTGCCGGTGTGGTGGTCGCGACCATCAGGCTCGATTACTTCAAGTTCTTTTACGACGAATTCGACATCGGCGATGCCGGCGTCATCCTGTTGGCCAGCGACAACGGCGTCTTGCTGGTGCGGCGGCCGTTCATGGACTCGACTGTCGGCGCCGATCTGTCCAAGGGGCAGATCTTCAACGCCTACCGCACGAGCGGGCCGGTTGGGACCATGATGATGGAATCGATCGTTGATGGCACCGAACGCATGTACAGCTATCGTCATCTCGAGGAGTACCCGTTGCTGGTGGCCGTTGCGATGTCGAAGGCGGATATCTTTGCCGCGTGGCGCACGCAAACCTTCCGGCTGACCATCATCTGCGCCATCCTGTTTGCCCTTCTCAGCATTTTCGGCGTCTACCTGATCCTGCAAATCCGGATGCGGCAGTCGACGGAAAGCCAGTTGCGCGATGCCAAGCTGACGCTGGAGCGGCTGAACGGCGAACTGGAAGCGCTGGCGTCGGAAGACAGCCTGACCGGCCTGTGCAATCGCCGCAAGTTTGACACCACGCTCGATCACGAATTCATGCGCGCTGTCCGCAACCGCAGCTCACTGGCCCTGATCATGATCGACGTCGATCGCTTCAAGCAATTCAACGATCGTTATGGCCACCCGGCGGGAGACGAGTGCCTGAGAAAGATTGCCGGCGTACTGAAGGGCATACCGGGGCGGGTGAGCGACATGGCGTCGCGGTACGGCGGCGAAGAACTGGCAGTGCTGCTGCCCGAAACCGATGCAACGGGTGCACATACAATCGCGGAACGCATCCGTACCGAGATTGAAGCACTGGCTATTCCACATGCCGCCAACCCCGGCGGCGTGGTGACAGTCAGCGCAGGCGTGTCGTCCTTGCGGCCTACGCTGCACGACAGCAATCCCGGCATGCTGGTGCACGCAGCGGACCAGGCTTTGTATGATGCCAAGGCGCAGGGGCGCAATCGCGTGTGTTTCGCCGGGTAAGGCCGGCACCTTGCGTTCGCCTCGAATGAAAAAAAAGCCGGCATCCGCCGGCTTTTGTCGTTGCCGCTCCTTGCGAGCGTCAGGCCGGCTCCGAAATATCGCACAGCGCCTGATCCACCGTTTCGATATCCTCGCTTTCGACGGCAAAGTCGCCGAGCGCGACGATGCCGACCAGGCGCTTGTCGGCATTGACGATGGGCAGACGGCGTATCTGGTACTCGCTCATCTTGTCGGCCGCTTCCTGCAGCGATGCGCTTTCATACGCCCAGATGACGCCGCTCGACATGACGTCGCGCACTTTCGTGCTTGCGGCTTTGCCGTCCGCGACTGCGCGGACCGCGATATCACGGTCCGAAATCGTGCCGATCATCCGATCGTTTTCACCGACCGGCATCAGGCCGAAACCGCCGTCGCGCATCTGCTGCGCCGCGTCTTGCACGCTGGCCTCCGGGCTGATGACGCGCACATCGCGGCTCATGACTTCCGATAGCGTTGGCATGGGGGTCTCCTTTGCCAAACAGATCAATAACCTGCATAAAATCCGCCAGCGCCTGCAGCAGCGGCACGTTCGCCGGCGAATTGCGAGACTCAAAGTCTACCGGCGCGTATAGCGTGCGGCTGTAGGAGCGGCAGGCGATCTACTGTCAGAAAATCGCGGGGTACGGTGCTTGTGCCAGGACGCGCGCGCGCGCGGCGAAATACCGAGGGAGCGGAATCGGCAACTTAATCGGCACGCGACCGTCTGAACGGATTTGGGAGGAAGAGTATGAGCACGCCGCACCCGATCCCGCCGGAAATTCCCGTTGTTCCCCATCCGCAACCTGATATTGCGCCCTACGAAGTACCGCAGCCGGAGATGCCGCCGCCGTCACGCGATCCGGTCGATCCGCCCGGCACGCCGCGCGAACCGGAGATCATTCCCGATCATTCGCCGCCCGAAGCGCCGCCGATTCCACCGGAGGTACCGCCCATGCCGCCCGAGCGCATGTAAAGCGCTCCGCCGGGCAGTGAGCAAAGGACGATGTCGTCCTGCGGATGAGCTTGCGACCGGATCGCAACAAAGACAAAGCCGGCATCTGCCGGCTTTGTCCTTTTCGATCCGATCTGCGCACGCAAGGATTATTGCAACGTAAATCCCTGCATCTTCACCGCCTTCGAATCCAGTCCGATCTCGACCTTGAATTCTCCCGGCTCGGCGACATACTGCAGCTGCGCGTTGTGGAATTTCAGCTTGCTTTCATCAATTGCGAAGCGCACCACCTGTTCTTCGCCAGCCTTCAGCATCAGCTTGCGAAAATCCTTCAGTTCCTTGACCGGCCGCACGACCGAAGCGGCAACGTCCTGGATATACAGCTGCACGACTGTCGCACCGTCGCGCTTGCCGGTATTCTTCACCGTGACGCTGGCGTCGATCTTGCCGCCGCGTGCCAGCCTGTCGTTCGACAGCGTCACGTCGGACAGCGAGAAAGTCGTATAGCTGAGCCCGTAGCCGAACGGATAGAGCGGGCCGTTCGGTTCCTCGAAATATTGCGATGTGTAATTGCCGGGCTTGCCTTCGGTGAAGGGACGGCCGACGCGCTGGTGGTTGTAGTAGGCGGGAATCTGGCCGACCGAACGCGGAAAGGTGATCGGCAGTTTGCCCGATGGGTTGACGTCGCCGAACAGAATGTCGGCGATCGCATGACCGCCCTCGGTGCCGCCATACCAGGTCTCGAGGATCGCATCGGCGTTGTCGCGTTCCCAGTTCAGCGCGAGCGGGCGGCCGTTCATCAGCACCAGCACCAGCGGCTTCCCGGTTCTCTTCAATGCCTTCAGCAGCGCCAGCTGATTCGCCGGCAGGTCGAGACTGGTGCGGCTGGAAGATTCATGCGACATGCCGCGCGCCTCGCCTACTGCGGCGATGACGACGTCCGACCGTTTCGCGATTTTCACCGCTTCGGCGATCATCGCTTCCGGCTTGCGCCTGTCCTGCACGACTTCCGGCGTATCCCAGTTCAGGAAATTCAGGTACTCGACGATGCGCTTGTCTTCGGTAATGTTGGCGCCGCGCGCGGTCAGCAGCGTCGCCTTGCCGGCCAGCGCATCCTGCAAGCCCTGCTTCAGCGTGATCGATTGCCTGGCGACCGCGGCGGCCGACCAGCTGCCCAGCATGTCGATATGCGCATCGGCGAGCGGACCGACCAGTGCGATCGTGCCGGCCTTTTTCAGCGGCAGCGTTTGCGTGCGATTTTCCAGCAGTACCATCGACTTGCGCGCGACCTCGCGCGCGGCGGCGCGATGCAGGCGGCTCTCGGCGTTGACATCGGCCGGGTCGTGCGTGCCATCGCCAATGCGCAGATACGGATCATGGAACAGGCCCATGTCGTATTTCGCGCCGAGGATCTCGCGCACCGCATTGTCGATGGCAGCCATCGGCACCTTGCCGGAGCGTACCAGCTCCGGCAATTCCTTCAGGTAGATCTGGTCGGCCATGCTCATGTCGATGCCGGCCTTGATCGCCAGCTCGGCGGCTTCGCGTTCGTTACTGGCGACGCCGTGCTTGATCAGTTCGAAAATGGCGCCATGGTCGCTGACGGTCAAACCCTTGAAACCCCATTCCTTGCGCAGCAGGTCCTGCAGCAGCCAGGTATTGGACGAGGCCGGCACGCCGTTGATCGAATTCAGCGCAACCATCACCGCGCCGGCGCCGGCGTCGACGGCAGCGCGATACGGCGGCAGATAATCGTCGTACATGCGCATCGGGTTCATGTTGACGACGTTGTAGTCGCGTCCGCCTTCGACCGCGCCGTACAGCGCGAAATGCTTGACGGCGGCCATCACGCCCTTGGCGCCGATCGGCGCCTTGCCGTCACTGCCGCGATCGCCTTGCAATGCCTGCACGGAAACACGCGCGATCTGCGACACCAGATACGGATCTTCACCGAAGCCTTCCGATGTGCGCCCCCAGCGCGGATCGTGCGTGATGTCGACCATCGGCGCGAAGGTCATGTCAATGCCGTCGGCAGCAGCTTCGCTTGCCGCGGTGCGGGCGCTGAGCGCGACGGCATCCATGTCCCAGCTCGATGCCTGCGCCAGGCTGATCGGGAAGGCGGTGCGATGTCCGTGCACGACATCGTAGGCGAAGAACAGCGGAATTTTCATGCGGCTCTGCTTGACGGCGGCGTCCTGCAGCGGCCGGTTCTCGGCGGGCGTGACGGTATTGAACGAGCCACCGATACGGCCGGCAGCGATTTCCTTGATCAGTTGCGGCTTCGGCATGTCGGCGCCGATGCTGATCAGGCGCAATTGACCGATCTTTTCTTCCAGCGTCATCTGCCGCATCACGTCGGCGATGAAGGCCGGCTTGTCGTTGAGCAGCGCGCGATTGATGTCGGCATGGGCCGGCGTGCTGAAGAAGCCTGTGGCCGCGAGCGCCAATAAGGAGAAAAGTACGATCGGGGAAGCAGGGCGCGGCGTGAATGATGAAGCGGAAATGCGTGGTTTGCGTGGCGTTGCGGCGTCGTGATGTGGCACGGGTGTGATCCAATCCTTGTATTGAAATGCAGATGTGCATGCGTGAAGCAACCATGATGGCGTGCCGCATGCAAGGCGGTCCATGGTGTGGGACAGCGGAGATGAAACAACGTTTCCTGCCGGCCATATCGACACGGGGCGCGTGATATTCTGTTTCGTTTTTTGCAAGGGCACAAGTGCGTGGCGCCCGGGCCCATGCGCAGCTGCAAAGACGGAAGCGGCTGATTGATGTTCGGCGCAGCAAAAAAGACGCAACCATGTGCGCGCAGCGGCATCTGAACACCCAGCATCATTCTGGAGAGATTTGTGATTTTCAATGCTTTTGATATTTCCGCACATAAAAAGCCTTCCCTCATTCTTTCGCCACTGATTTTCATCGGCCTGCTGCTGGCGACACAGGCACACGCTTTTTCTCTTGACGACGTGACGGCCAGGGCCAAGGCGCTGGCGGACAAGCCGTATGCGGCGCCGGTCAGCAACCTGCCGCCGGCCTTCAGCGGCATGCAGTTCGGCGATTACGTGAAAATCCGGCCGCGCCGCGAAACCTTCGAATGGCGCAGCGAGCGCACGCCGTTCAAGCTCGCGTTCTATCACCAGGGCATGCATTTCAACACGCCGGTCAAAATCAGCGAGATCGTCGGCAAGGAGGTCGAGGAAGTGCACTACGATCCGGCGCGTTTCGATTTCGGCGGCATGTCGTTCGACAGCAAGACCACCGGCAAGCTCGGCTATGCGGGTTTTCGCGTGCTGTACCCGATCAATCGCGCCGACAAGGAAGACGAAATCATGAGCGTGCTCGGCGCCAGCTATTTCCGCGTGATCGGCAAGGGGCAGGTGTATGGCTTGTCCGCGCGCGGCTTGGCGATCGATACCGGGATGTCGAAGCCGGAAGAATTTCCGCGCTTTACCGAATTCTGGGTCGTGCGGCCGGCACCGCAGGACAGGCAGATGGTCTTCTACGCCTTGCTCGATTCGCCGCGCGCCACCGGCGCCTATCGTTTCGTGCTGAAGCCGGGGACGGATACCGTGCTCGACGTGCAGGCGCGCGTGTTTCTGCGCAGCGAGGTCGAGCGTCTCGGCATTGCGCCGCTGACCAGCATGTTCCTGTTCGGACCGAACCAGCAATCGAGCAAGCGCAACTTCCGCCCGGCGATCCACGACTCCAACGGCCTGGCGATCCATACCGGCAGCGGCGAATGGCTGTGGCGTCCGCTGAACAATCCGCAGAATGTGGAAGTCAGCACTTTCCAGGTAGACAATCCGAAGGGCTTCGGCCTGTTGCAGCGCGGACGCGGATTCGGCAACTTCGAGGATCTGAAGGATCGCTACGATTTGCGGCCGAGCGCATGGATCGAGCCGCAGGGCGACTGGGGCAAGGGCGCAGTGCAACTGGTGGAAATTCCGACCGCTGATGAAACCAATGACAACATCGTCGCCTACTGGACGCCGGCCGAACTGCCGCGCAAGGGCGTGCCGATGAAGTTCGATTACCGCATGCACTGGACCATGGACGAACCGGCGCTGTTGAAGAAGGATGTCGGCTGGGTCAGGCAGACGTTCCATACGGACGGCGAACTGACGCAGGCCAATCTGGTCCGCCATACCGACGGCACGATGGCGATGCTGGTCGATTTCGAAGGGCCGGTGCTGGCGAAGCTGCCGCCGAACGCGGCCGTTCGCCCGCAGGTCAGCATCAGCGGGAACGCGGAACTGGTCGATAAGCAGTTGCAGCCGAATCCGGCGATCGGCGGCTGGCGGCTGACGCTGCGCATCAAGGTCAAGGATACGGCGCAGCCGGTGGAGATGCGTGCAGCGCTGGTGGACGGCCGGCGCGCCCTGACCGAAACGTGGAGTTATCAGCTGTCGCCGCGCTCCAACGTGCAGCGCGCATTCTAAGGCCGCGCGCGCCAACTTGTGCCGGAATGAAAAAGGGCGATGCCTGATGCGGCATCGCCCTTTTTTTACATGCGTTTGCTACGCAGGTGTCGGCCTTCAGGCAGCGACGCGCGAGGCGATGTGCGCTAACGCCTCGTCCACCTGATCGACCAGGATCAGGCAGAGATCGCCGGGCTGCAGCTTGTCGAGCGCGGTGTCGATGGCGAGAAACTCGCCGTGGATTTCCTGCACCGAGCGCGTGCGCGCCGCATCCTTCAGACCCTCGCGCAGCAGCGCCAGCACTTCGCCGTCGGCACGGCCGCGCTGGCACTGGTCTTCGTACAGGATCACATCGTCGAAGGCGCCGCCGAGGATCTCGGTCTGGCGGCGGATGTCTTCGTCGCGCCGATCGCCGGCGCCGCTGATGACCACCATGCGGCGCTGCGAGGACATGGCTTCCACCGCGCTGGTCAGCGCCTGGATCGCATCCGGGTTATGGCCGTAGTCCGCGATCACCGTCGCGCCGCGGTGCTTGAAGAGGTTGAAGCGGCCCGGCGTGGTGCTGGCATCGTTCTCGAAGCTGCGCAACGCATCGTGCACCACGTTCCGGTCGAGGCCGAGCGCCCAGCCGGCGCCGATCGCGGCCATCGCATTTTCGACCTGGAAGCCGATCGCGCCATCATGCGTGATTGGAATGCCCGACAGCGGAATGCGGTGTTCGGCCTTGCCCTCGGCCGCGACGATTTCCTTGCCGTCGAGGAAGAGCACGCGTTTGCCCTGGGCGCGGTGCGTGGCCAGCACGGTCTGATTGCCGTCCCTGGCAAAGAAGATGATGCCGGCGCCCGAGCAGCTCGCCGCCATGTTGGCCACCATCGGATCGGCCGCATTCAATACCGCCATGCCGGTCGGCGCGACGTTCTGCACGATCACGCGCTTGACCACGGCGAGGTCTTCCACCGTCGAGATATAGTTCAGGCCGAGATGGTCGCCGACGCCGATGTTGGTGACCACCGCGACGTTGCAGCGGTCGAAGCCGATGCCTTCACGCAGGATGCCGCCGCGCGCGGTTTCGAATACGGCGGCGTCGACGTCAGGGTGCTGCAGCACGTTGCGCGCGCTGCGCGGGCCGCTGCAGTCGCCGGTGTCGATGCGCTCGTTCTGGATGTAGACGCCGTCGGTGCTCGTCATGCCGACGCGGTATTTGTTGGTTGCCAGCATGTGCGCGATCAGGCGCACCGTCGTGGTCTTGCCATTGGTGCCGGCCACCGCCACCACGGGAATGCGGCCGTCGTCCCCTTCGGGGAACATCGAATTGATGATCGCTTCGCCGACCGGGCGGCCCTTGCCGAACGAAGGCTTGATGTGCATGCGCAGGCCGGGCGCGGCATTGACTTCGACCACGCCGCCGCCTTGCTCTTCCAGCGTCTGGATCACGTTTTCGCACACCAGGTCGACACCTGCGATGTCGAGACCGACCATCTGCGCGGCTTCCACCACGCGCGCCGCGAGTTGCGGATGCACGTCGTCGGTGACGTCGGTCGCGGTGCCGCCGGTGGACAGGTTGGCATTGTCGCGCAGCAGCACCGGCACGCCCTTGGCCGGCACGCTGTCCAGCGTGTAATTCTTTTTCGCCAGCGTCGCCAGCGTGATGTTGTCGACGCGGATCTTGGTCAAGGGCGTCGCGTGACCATCACCGCGCAGCGGATCCAGGTTGACCTGTTCGATCAATTCCTTGATCGTGTGCTCGCCGTCGCCGACCACAGCCGGCGGCGAACGGCGGGCGGCAGCGATCAGCTGCTTGCCGACCACCAGCAGGCGGTAGTCCTGGCCCGGCAAAAAGCGTTCGACCACCACGTCTTCGCAAATCTTGAAGGCGGTGGCGAAGGCGGTCTTCACCTCCTCTTCCGTCTTCATGTTGACGGCCACGCCCTTGCCCTGGTTGCCGTCGCGCGGCTTGATGACGACCGGCGCGCCGATTTCCTGCGCCGCTTTCCATGCGTCTTCCGCTGTCGATACCGAACGGCCGTCCGGTACCGGCACGCCGGCGGCGGACAGCATCAGCTTGGTCATTTCCTTGTCCTGCGCGATCGATTCGGCGATCGCGCTGGTGAAACCGGTTTCTGCGGCCTGGATGCGGCGCTGCTTGCTGCCCCAGCCGAACTGCACCATGCTGCCTTCGGTCATGCGGCGATACGGAATGCCGCGTGCGAGCGCTGCATCGACGATCGATCCGGTGCTTGGCCCCAGGCGCACGTCTTCATCCAGCTCACGCACGCTGCGCAGCGCGCCGGGCAGATCGAAGGACGCGTCGTCAAGCGCTGCGCGCAGCAGCGATTGCGCGAGGTCGAAGGCGAGGCGGCCGACGGCTTCCTCGGTGTATTCGACGACGACCTGGAAAATGCCTTTTTCGATGGTGCGGATCGCGCGGCAGAAGGTGACGGGACAGCCGGCTTGCGCCTGCAGGCCCAGCGCGGCGGCGGCCAGCACGTGCGCGACCGACGTCGTACCCTCGTCGCGCGTGACGTCGAGGAACTTGATCTTGGGGAAGCGCGAACGCACGCGTTCTTCGAAACCCGGCATGCCGGCGATATCGTGCTCGACCTCGCTGCAGGAAACGATCGCCTCCAGCGACGTGTGGCGACTCCACAGATTGGGACCGCGCAGCGCGCGGACGCGAGAAATTTCCATCAAATTTTCCTTGTCGACGACGCGCTGCGCGCGCCGTCCGTTTGCTCATGGACGCATTCTGCGATGCGTTTTAATCGGTTGGGGACAGAGTATCGCTACGCTAAACTCTGTCCCGCAATTCTTAAGATCAGTTGGGGCAGAGTATCGCTACGCTAAACTCTGTCCCGCAATTCTTCAGATCGGTTGAGGCAGCCTGTCGCTACGCTGAACGCTGCCCCGCAATTTTCGGAACGGACGCTTATCCCCGCGTCATGCCGGCGCGGCCGCGCCGTTGGGTTCGAAGGTCTCGATGCCGGCGCGTATCAATTCCGCGTCCAGTCCGAGCGCCCATGCGGCGCCGATCGCGGCGAGCACGGATTCCGTGTTGGCCCGGCCTTCGGCATAGGCCAATGCGCCGAGCTTGCCGACCACTGCTTCCTGCGCGCCGCTTGCCAGGGCGATATTGCCGTTGCGAACGTAGACGCTGCGGCCGTCGTGCGAACGGTGCGCAGCAATGGCTGCGGCATCGGGCGAATGCGCAAAGAAGATCACGTCGCCGTCGCATAGTTCGGCCAGCGCAGCGACCCGCGCGTCCGCCGCATTCAGCACCGCGGTGCCGTTCGGCAGCACGACGTCGACCTGCGTGCGCGTGACTTTCACCATCTGGTCCGCATCGTCGATGTAATAGGCCGGCAGTTTCTCGTCGGCGTCGATATTGGTGACGACGCCAACCTGGCAGCGGTCGTAAATCAGGCCTTCGGACAGGATGCTTTCGCTGCTGTTCTCGAAGATCGCGGTTTCCACCATGCGGTTCAGCAGGATCTGGCGCGCGGCATCCCAGTTGGCGCCGTCGCGGCGCGGCAGCTTGCGCTCGTGCAGGAATACGCCGTCGCGGCAGGCCAGGCCGACATAGGTGCCCTGCAGGTGCAGCAGCCACGCGAGCAGGCGCGCCGTCAGCGTGGTGCCGTGCGAACCGGTGATGCCGACCACCGGAATGCGGCCGCTGTCATTCGCCGCGAACAGATGATCGACGATGGCGCGGCCGACCGGGCGGCCGGGGCCGTTCGAGGGTTTCAGGTGCATCAGCAAGCCGGGACCAGCGTTGACTTCGACGATGGCGCCGCCCTGTTCCGCCAGGGGGCGGGAAATATCTTCGACTACCAGATCGATGCCGGCGATGTCGAGTCCGACGATGCGCGCCGCCAGCGCAGCGGTGGCCGCCACGCTAGGATGCACCTGGTCGGTCACGTCGAAGGCGACGTTGCCATGACGCTGCACCAGGATTTCCTTGCCGGCTGGCGGCACCGATTCGGGCGTATATCCCTGGCGCGACAGCTCCAGCAGCACCACGCCCGGATCGTCCGCTTCGTCGATCAGCAGCAGGTTCAGCGGGAATTCCTCGCCGGCGCCGCGGCGCGGATCGCTGTTGATCTGCGCGTTGATCAATTCGGCGATCGTCGATGTGCCGTCCGCCACCACCGAGGCAGTCTCGCCGCGCGCAGCGGCGGCCAGCTTGCCGCCGACCACCAGCAGGCGATGTTCGTGGCCGCGGATGAAGCGTTCGACGATGACTTCGCTGCCTTCGCGTTCGGCCAGCACATAGGCGGCTTCGACTTCGGCCTGCGTGTTCAGGTTGGTGGCGACGCCGCGACCATGATTCCCGTCGGAAGGCTTGACGACCACCGGCAGGCCGATGTCCTGCGCCGCATCCCAGGCGTCGGCGGCGCTGCCGGCCACGCGGCCTTCCGGCACCGGCACGCCGCAGGAAGACAGCAGGCTCTTGGTCAATTCCTTGTCGCTGGCGATGCTTTCTGCGATCGCGCTGGTGCGGTCGGTTTCGGCGGTCCACACGCGGCGCTGGCGCGCGCCGTAGCCGAGCTGGACGAGATTGCCTTCATTCAGGCGCAGCGAAGGGATCTTGCGTTCGTCCGCGGCGTCGACGATACAGGCCGTGCTGGGGCCGAGCGCGACCGATTCGTGGATCGCGCGCAGCTTGTCGACCGTGCCGGCGACATCAAAGGGCTTGTTTTCAATGGCGGCCATCACGAGATCGCGTGCGGCAGTCAGCGCGGCGCGGCCCACTTCTTCATAGCGCACGCGCACCACCAGCTTGTAGACGCCGCGCTTGGAGGTTTCGCGAGCCTTGCCGAAGGCGCTTTGCATGCCGGCCAGATTCTGCAGCTCGATCATCACATGTTCCATGATGTGCGCAGGCCAGGTGCCGTCGCGCAGCCGCTGCAGGAAGCCGCCGCGTTCGCCGATGCCGCAATGGTGTTCTTCCAGCGTCGGCAGCAGGCCGACCAGGCGTTCGTAAAAACCGGGGATGGTGTTGGAGGGCGAATCTTCCAGATCCTTGATGTCGACCCAGGCTTCGAGCGCCGGGCGATAGGTCCAGATACTCGGTCCCCTCAGATTCATCACATCGATGATCTCGATGGTTTTGTTATTCATTGTTCAATGACGGTGCGCGTCGGGCGCCAAAAAATGCACGGGTAAAAAGCGGCTTAACGCCGCAGGCCGGTTGGTGGTTTACACCATTCCGGATATATTTGTAATGCGGCGGAATACTAGCAAACAAGCGAGCCCGCGTTTCGATATACTTGCCGCCGGTTGCATGCGTCCGCCTCTGCGCCATTCCTCTCACTGACTTTCCGCGCGGCGATTCCGCGCCGTTCGATGAACATCGCCTCTCCTTCTTCACCGCCGCCATCCTGGCATCAGGTCGACGCCGAATTGCGCAAGGATGAAATCATACTCGCACATCTGGACCTTGATCTGGATCCGGGTTTGCATTTCGTTACAGGCTTGCTGGTCCTGACCGATCGGCGTTTGCTGTCGCGCTCTTACGGCGATGCGGCGTGGCAAGTCTGGCCTTACCATGCCGGCCTTTCCCTGCTGCATCACGATCACGCAGGCGTCGGCACGCTGGAGTTGCAGGATGGACAGGCGCGGCTGGCGCACTGGCGCTATACGCTAGGCCGTAACCCGGATGCCTTGCATCTGATTGCCGAGTTCGAACGCCTGGGCGCGCTGGGCGCCACTACCGCAGCACGTGAAGACGAAGCTGACGACGAAGAAGCCGAGGAGGATGGCGACGACGCGGAAAACCAGCCGCCTTCCACTGCGGCGCTGTTCCGCCTGTGGCGTTTCGCGCGGCCGTACAAATCGCAGCTGATCTGGGGCTTCATCCTGACGCTGCTGTCGACCGCCGCCACGCTGGTGCCGCCTTACCTGACGCTGCCGCTGATGGACAAGGTGCTGATTCCTTACCAGAACGGCGCGCCGATCGATCATGCCCTGGTCGCACTGTATCTCGGCGGCTTGTTTGCCGCCGCGCTGCTGGCGTGGGGTCTGGGCTGGGCGCGCACCTATATCCTGGCGCTGGTGTCGGAACGCATCGGCGCCGACCTGCGCACCACCGCGTACGAGCATCTGCTGAAGCTGTCGCTCGAATACTTCGGCGGCAAGCGCACCGGCGACCTGATGACGCGCATCGGTTCCGAGACCGACCGCATCTGCGTGTTCCTGTCGCTGCACCTGCTCGATTTCGCGACCGACGTGCTGATGATCCTGATGACCGCCGGCATCCTGATCTCGATCAACCCGTGGCTGGCGCTGGTGACGCTGCTGCCGCTGCCTTTCATCGCATGGATGATTCACGTCGTGCGCGACCGGCTGCGCAACGGCTTCGAAAAAGTCGACCGCATCTGGTCGCAGGTCACGAACGTACTGGCAGATACGATCCCCGGTATCCGCGTGGTGAAGGCTTTTGCGCAGGAGAAGCGGGAAGCCGCGCGCTTCCGTGAAGCGAACATGCACAATCTGCAGATCAACGACCGCGTCAATCGCGTGTGGTCGCTGTTTTCGCCGACGGTCACCTTCCTGACCGAGATCGGCTTGCTGGTGGTGTGGGCGGTCGGCATCTGGCAAGTGTCGCGCGGCGTGATCACGGTCGGCGTGCTGACCGCCTTCCTCGCCTACATCAGCCGCTTCTACACGCGCCTCGATTCGATGAGCCGCATCGTTTCGGTCACGCAGAAAGCGGCGACCGGCGCCAAGCGCATTTTCGATATCCTCGACCACGTATCCTCGGTGCCGGAAGCGACGAATCCCGTGCATCTCGGCAAGGTAAAGGGCGAGATCGGCGTGCGCGACATCGGCTTCCGTTACGGCAACCGCGCGGTGATCCGCGGTCTCGACCTGACGATCCGGCCCGGCGAGATGATCGGCCTGGTCGGCCACAGCGGTTCCGGCAAGAGCACGCTGGTCAACCTGATCTGCCGTTTCTACGATGTGTCGCAGGGCGCGATCACGGTCGACGGCGTCGACGTGCGCTCGATTCCGATCGCGGAATATCGCCGCAACATCGGCCTGGTGCTGCAGGAACCCTTCCTGTTCTTCGGCACCATCGCCGACAACATCGCCTACGGCAAGCCGGATGCAACGCGCGAGGAAATCGTTGCCGCGGCGCGCGCCGCCAATGCGCATGAATTCATCCTGCGCCTGCCGCACGGCTACGACTCGATGGTCGGCGAGCGCGGCCAGACATTGTCCGGCGGCGAGCGCCAGCGCATCTCGATTGCGCGCGCCTTGCTGATCGATCCGCACATCCTGATCCTCGACGAGGCGACTTCGTCAGTCGACACCACGACCGAGCGCGAAATCCAGAAGGCGCTCGACAACCTGGTGCACGGCCGCACCACGATCGCCATTGCGCACCGGCTGTCGACGCTGCGCCGCGCCGACCGCATCGTGGTCATGGATCGCGGCCGCATCGTCGAGATCGGCTCGCATGAAGAACTGCTGGCGCGCCGCGGCGCTTATTTCAAGCTGTATCAGGCGCAGGCGCGTCAGGCGGAGAATGATCTGCTGGAAGATGCGGCATTGCTGAATGGAGAACCGGCATGAGCGACTTTCAATTGACGCGCAATGCCTACGGCAAGCTGGTGCTGACCGATGCCGGCGGCCAGGCGCACGAGAATGTGGTGCCGGTGCGCGCCTTTCCGATCGCGGCGCCCGATTCCGGCATCTCGATCGTCAGCGCCGATGGCCACGAGCTGGCGTGGTTCGAGCATCTGGACGATGTGCCCGCGAGCATGCGTCCGTTGCTGCAGGAGGAGTTGCGCAACCGCGAGTTCCTGCCGGAGATCCATCGCATCAAACAGGTGTCGACCTTTGCCTCGCCCAGCACCTGGCAGGTCGAAACCAACCGCGGTGATGCGACGCTGGTGCTGAAAGGCGAAGACGATATCCGTCGCATCGGCGAGGTCGCGCTGATGATTGCCGATGCGCACGGCGTGCACTTCCTGATCCGCAATATGAAGAAGCTCGACAAACCGAGCCGCAGGATACTGGACCGTTTCCTGTGACGCGATGCCGGCATGCGCCGGCATCTGCTTTTCGGATTTCTAGAACCCGAAGCGCGCGCCCGCGCCCAGCAGCGTCATGATCCCCAGCACGGCGAAGATCGCTGCTGCGATTCGATGCACCAGCGTGACCGGCATGCGGCCGGCGAGCCGGTCGCCGCAATACACGGCCGGCGCATTCGCCAGCATCATGCCGCAGGTCGTGCCGGCAACCACTGAAAAGAACGAATGGAATTGCGCCGCCAGCGCGACGGTTGCGATCTGCGTCTTGTCGCCCATCTCGGCCAGGAAGAAGGCAATGAAGGTCGTCATGAACACGCCGTACTTCGCCAGCTTGGCGTCGTCCTCGTCCAGCTTGTCCGGGATCAGTATCCACACCGCCATGGCGAGAAACGAGACGCCCAGCACCCAGCGCAGCACATGCGGCCCGAGCAGGGTTGTGATCCAGGTGCCGATTGCAGCGGCGAACGCGTGATTGAAGATGGTCGCGGCCAGAATTGCGAGCACGATAGGCAAGGGCTTGCGGAATTTTGCTGCGAGCAGGAAAGAGAGAAGTTGCGTCTTGTCGCCGACTTCCGCCAGCGCGACCACGCCGGTCGATACGAAGAATGCTTCCATGAGAAGGTAAAACTTTCCGGGCCGGACGATAACCAAAGACCAAACGACGACTCCGGCCCATGCAAGTCGCCCATTTGATCAATGGTCTCGCCGCGTCTTGCGACGATCTGCACCATGGCCTGCGGGCCAAGAATGTTGACGCAGATTCTTCCAGTTGCTGGAAGCCGGCTACTCCCCAGTGTTCGGAGCGAATGATAGCAGAGCTCGCGCAGCCGCGCCCGCTTTTTCCGCTCCGGGAATTATTGCCATTTGCGCCACTCCAACTTGTACGACTGCATCGTTGCAGCTTGCTTTACCTACAGCAGAGGAAATGGCCATGACCAAGAAAGTGCAAGGAGAACACGTCTCCACCGCCAAGCGGCACGACGCGAATGACGATGCGCGGCCGCTGAATGCCGACAAGGACGAATCGCAGCGGCTGCCGCACGAGCGCGACGAATCCTTTGACAGCCAGGACGACCGTCCGCGCGACGTCATCAAGCAGGCGCACGACGACATCGCCGAAGGACAAATGGATACCGATCGCCGCGGCATGCCGGGCGTGGAAGAGGTCGAACGGCATCAGCCGGGCAATGCGCAGGAAGACATTCCCGCATCGTCGCGCATGCCAGCCAGCACGCCGGACAAGTAGGCCTTGTTGCAAGGAAAGCGGCCCCTTGTGTGGGCGGCCGCACGGATCGCTGCGGCCCCGTGCCCGATGCTCGATGTTTTACGGACAGGAGGCTGACATGAGCTATATGGAACGCGACACTTACGGCATCTATGCCAGGCACAAGAAGGGGCCGGGTCCGAACCTGATGGGCGCGCATACGCTGTTGGGCGAGGATGTCTACAACCACAAGGATGAGCGCCTCGGCGACATCAAGGAAATCATGCTCGACATGCGCAGCGGCCGCGTGGCCTATGCAGTGCTGGCTTTCGGCGGCATTTTCGGCATGGGTGAAGCCCTGTTCGCCGTGCCGTGGAGTTCGCTGGTGCTGGATACGGTCAACAAGCGCTTCCTGTTGCGCGTCGACAAGGAGCGCCTGAAGGATGCGCCGGGTTTCGACCAGAACGACTGGCCGGACATGACGGACATCGAATGGAGCAACAGCGTGCACACCTTTTACGGCGCCGAGCCGGCTTACGACCGCGCGTTGTAACGCATCCGGGCCGTTGCGGCCCGGTTTGCCCGACTAGTCGGCGACCCGGATATCGCCCGACGCAGCCGAACGCGTGTCCGGCATCGGCTGGTTGCTGCAGCCGTGGTAGGCGAAAGCCACGGAGGTCTTCACCGCATCCGACGTATTGACGCCGGCTGCGTGGAATAACAGGCTGTGGAAAAACACGACATCGCCCTGGTGCAGGTCGACCGCCTTGCCCTGCGCGAATAATGCCTGGTTGTCCGGATGTTCCGACCGCAGGAACAGCAGCTCGTCGAGCCGTTCCGGCGCAATCTGCAGGCGGTGGGAACCGGGAATGAATTTCAGGCTGCCGTTGCTTTCGATTTCATCGCCAAGCGCAAGCCACACGCAAATCAGGTCGCTCTGCGTAAACGACCAGTAGCGGATATCGCGATGCCAGCCGGTCGCGGTGCCGTAGCGCGGATGCTTGGTCATCACGCAATTGTGATGCGCCAGCGTCAGACAGACCGGTTCGTTGAACAGCTGGCGCAGCTTGACCAGCACACGCGGATCGCGCGCCCATGCGCGGAACAGCGGATCCCGGTCGTAGGCGCCGCGCAGGCGCCGCACGGTGCGGCCGCCTTCGGCTTCCAGCGATTTTGGCGCGCCCGCATACCCGAGCTCTGCTTCGTATTCCAGCGGTTGCTGCGCGTGCTGCAGCTGTTGCCGTGCCACGTCCAGCATCTGCTGGCAGGCTTTCGGTTCCAGCATGTTCCTGAAGACCAGGTAACCGTCCTGTTCGAACTGCGCAATCTGCGCAGCGGTAAGCGGTGCGGAAGAAAGCGATGAGGCCGAAGTCGCCGTGTCGGTGTTGCTCATGGTCGTTCAGGTAAGTGCGCGAGAGATCAACAAGTGTAGCGCCGATTCGAGCGGTCTGCCGTGCACGTGAACCTTAATCCGCTTCCGGCGTTGATACTTCGCTGCGATTGCGGCCGCCGCTCTTGGCGCGATACAGGGCCTTGTCGGCGCGCGAGAACAGGCTGGTCGATGTTTCGCGGTGCTCGTACTCGGCGACGCCCAGGCTCGCCGTCAGCATCAGCGTGCCGGCCGGCAGCACGAATGTATGCTCGGAGACTGCGCGCCGCAGTTTTTCCGCGATCATGGCTGCCTGCGACAGTGGACAATCCTTCAGCAGCACCAGGAATTCCTCGCCGCCCCAGCGCGTGACGAT
>DATMTZ010000098.1:0-2582 GCA_035563975.1 Oxalicibacterium sp.
GACTGGGTCGCGGTCGCCGCCGGCGCGCTCGGCGCGCTGATGGCCACGCTCGATATCTCGATCACCAATTCCGCCTTGCCGCAAATCCAGGGCTCGGTTGGCGCCACCGGCACCGAGGGCACGTGGATTGCGACCGGTTACCTGATGGCAGAAATCGTGATGATCCCGCTGGCGGCATGGCTGACGCGCGTGTTCGGCCTGCGTAATTTCCTGCTCGGTAATGCGGCGCTGTTCACCGGGTTCTCGATGCTGTGCGGCTTGTCCAACAGCCTGTTCATGCTGATCATGGCGCGCATCGGCCAGGGTTTGACCGGCGGCACGATGATTCCCACCGGACAGACCATCATCCGCACGCGGCTGCCGCGCAGCCAGCTGCCGATCGGCATGACCGTGTTCGGGCTGATCGTGCTGCTCGGCCCCTTGCTCGGTCCGGTGCTTGGCGGCTCGCTGACTGAAAACGTCAGCTGGCGCTGGTGCTTCTTCATCAATGTACCGGTCTGCGCTACGCTGGTCGCCTTGCTGCTGCTGGGCCTGAAGGCCGACAAGCCGCAATACAAGGAATTCTTCAATGCCGACTGGCTCGGCATTGTCGGTCTCGCGGTCGGCCTTAGCAGCTTGACCGCGGTGCTGGAAGAAGGGCAACGCGAGCGCTGGTTCGAGTCGCACATGATCATTGGCCTGTCGCTGCTGTCGGCGGCCGGCATGGTGCTGGTGGCGCTGTCGCAGATGTTCGTGAAGCGGCCGATCCTGCGTCTGTCGCTGCTGAAGAACAAGAGTTACGCGAGCGTGATCTTCATCGTCTTTACTGTCGGCGCCGGTTTGTACTGCGTGTCGTACCTTGTGCCGCAGTTTCTGAGCCTGATCGCCGGCTACAACGCCGAGCAGGCCGGGCAGGTGATGCTGCTCGCCGGTCTGCCGGCCTTCCTGATGATGCCTATCCTGCCGCGCATGCTGGGCAAGGTCGATTTCCGCATCATGGTGATCGCGGGGCTGCTGTGCTTTGCCGGCAGCTGCCTGCTCGATACCGGGCTGACGGCGCAAAGCGTGGGCCATGACTTCACCTTGTCGCAATTGCTGCGTGGTGTCGGCCAGATGCTGGCGCTGATGCCGCTGAACCAGGCATCGATGACGGCGGTGTCGCGCGAGGAATCCGGCGAGGCGGCGGGTCTGTACAACATGGCCCGCAATCTCGGCGGTTCGGTGGGACTGGCGATCATCGGTACCTTCATCGACCGCCGCAACGTGCTGCACAACGACATGATCCGCGAAACCGTCACAGCCAATTCGGTGCTTGGACAGGAACGTATCGCGGCCAGCGCCGCCAGTCACTTCAGCACGGTCGGCGACATGGTCTACGCCAAGATGCAGGCCTTCGGCGAACTGGCCCTGCAGATTCAGCAGCAGGCCGCGGTGATCACGTATTCCGAAACCTTCTATGCGCTGGCGATGGCGCTGCTGCTGTGCATTCCGCTCGCGCTGCTGCTGAAGACGCCGAAAGCCGGCGCGTCCGTCGCCGATGCTGGCCACTAATCTTTACGAAGGATAGATCGATGTTCCCTTCTTCCCGTTTGCGCTGTTCGCTGTTGCTCGCGATGCTTGGCCTCACCGGTTGCGCCGCAGTTGGTCCCGATTACGGGGGGGCACCCGTCGTTGCGCAGGATGCGTTGCAGGCAAAGCATTTTGCGCGCGCACCGGTCAACGGTACTGCTGCGCAGGCGCCGATTGCAGCGTGGTGGCGGGCACTGCACGATACGCAGCTGAACGGCTTGATCGACGCTGCATTGGCTGACAGCCCCGACCTGCGCGCAGCCAAGGCGCGCCTGCGGCAGTCGCGTGCCAGCCTCAGCGGTCAGCAGGCGCAGGGCTTGCCGACGATAGGTGCGTCGGCTGCCGCAGCGTTTCTCGAAACCGGCCCAGGCACCAACCAGTCGCAAACGACGAAGCTGTACGTGACCGGCTTCGATGCAACCTGGGAAGCGGATCTGTTCGGCGGCACGCGCCGCGCGATCGAAGCGGCGTCGGCGGAAGCCGATGCAGTGCAGGCCGACTTGGCCGATGCGCAAGTCTCGCTGGCGGCCGAGGTGGCGAATGCCTACGTCGAACTGCGCGCCGCACAGCAGCGGCGTTTGCTGGTGCAGCAGATTGCTGCATATGACAAGCAAATGCTGGCACTCACGCAGCAGCGCCGTGAACGCGGCGTGGCGACCGCGGATGAAGTCGAGCAGATGGCATCGCAGCTGGACGGTACGGCTTCTCTGCTGAACCAGATCGATGCGGCGATTGCTGCATCGCTCGACCAGCTAGCCGTGCTGACCGGCCACCCGCCCGGGGCGCTGGATGCCGAATTGTCGTCGCTGAAGGCATTGCCCGTCTTGCCGCAGACAGTGGCGATCGGCAATCCCGCAGACCTGGTCAGGCACCGTCCCGATATCCGCGCCGCCGAACGCCGGCTGGCATCGAGCAATGCGCAGATCGGTGAGAAGACGGCGGATTATTTTCCAAAGCTGACCTTGTTCGGCAATATCGGTTTCAGTTCGGACAGTCCCACGCACCTGATCAGGGGCAGCAATGCAGTGCTGCTG
>DATMTZ010000099.1:0-4894 GCA_035563975.1 Oxalicibacterium sp.
GAACGAAGGGTTCGACTGAAATGAAAAAGCCGCACCCTTTCGGTATGCGGCTTTCATAACGCGTTGATACTGATGAATGTATCAGGTGTGATTTTGGTGGAGACGGCGGGAATCGAACCCGCGTCCAGAAGCACTCTACAGACAGTTCTACATACTTAGCGCTGCCATTTGATTTAACCCGGACGACGCGGACGCGCACGCTGCGAACGGGCGAGTCACCTATTGTTTAACGTCATGCCAAGTGACCCGGCGCAACGCGATTCCCTGTGTATGACTCTACTGCCGTTGCCGGCCCGCCCCAGGGAAGAGACGGTGTAGAGCTAGAAGGTTCTTAGGTTTCTAGAGGTTTACGCTGCGAGAGCGTAAGATTCATCGTTTGCATTTAAGCATTTCCGGCTGTATTTACGAGGTAACCAGTCCTCGGTATGCCCTGTACTGCTTTGCAACCCCTGTCGAAACCAGGTCGTCCCCAAAGCAATGCCATTGTAGCGCAATAGGTGGGGCGCTTCGATGGCGTTTCAAGATATGCAGACGATTGCGGGTCAGCTTCCCGCGATTTTCCTGCCGGCGTTGCGCACAAGCTGCAGCACATCCGATGGCGATACAGCGATCGCGTTCGCCTGCCAGGTCACTGGCGCTGTATCGCCGCAATATCCCCATGCAGCAGCGACCGTCGTCATGCCGGCTGCGTGTCCTGCCTGCATGTCGCGCAAATCGTCTCCCACATACCAGCAATCGGATGCCGGAATGCCGATGCGCCTGCATGCTTCCAGCAAGGGGGCAGCGTGCGGCTTCGGGAAGGCAGTGGTGTCGCCGGAAATCATGCATCTCGCGTGACCGAGCCCGATCAGCGGAACGAGCAAACTGGTCAGCTGTTCCGCCTTGTTGGTTACGATGCCCCACGCGATCCCCGCGCTTTCGAGCTGCGTCAGAAGATCGGCGACACCGTCGAACAATCGGCTGTCGACGGCAATTGCGGCCTGATAATTCTGCAGAAACTCGTCGCGCAAGGCGGTATAGCCTTCGTCATCCGGACCAATACCGAAGGCTGCGCCGATCAAACCGCGCGCGCCTGCCGACGCAACCGGACGCAACAGTTCGTAGGCAACGGGTGCAAGACCGCGCGTGATGCGCAGCTTGTTGGCGGCCTGCGCCAAGTCGGGCGCGGTGTCGGCCAGAGTGCCGTCGAGATCGAACAGGATGGCTTGCGGTATAGGTAGCGACATGCGGGAAAGAAGTTGGCTGGAGGCAGCCGGAGCGACCGGCGCCTCGCGCAATGGAAAAAATTTACGCCGGCTTGCTGCAGGCAACGAGATAGTTGACGCTGGTGTCCTGATGCAGCGAGTAAATGCCGGTGAGAGGATTGAAGCCCATTCCTTTCAACGCAGCGACATGCAATCCGGATTGACGCGCAAATTGCGAAAGCTCTGCCGGCGTAATGAACTTGGCGTAATCATGCGTGCCTTTCGGCAGCATGCGCAGCAGATATTCGGCGCCGATCACTGCATGCAGATAGGCTTTCGGATTGCGATTGATGGTGGAAAAGAATAGTCGTCCGCCCGGCTTTGCCAGCTTGGCGCAAGCCGCGACGATTGCCGCAGGATCGGGCACGTGTTCGAGCATCTCCATGCAGGTGACGACGTCGAACTGGCCGGCTTCCCGTTGCGCCAGCTCTTCCGCTGCGATCAGCTCATACCGCACCTGCACACCCGTTTCCAGACTGTGCAGATCGGCAACCTTCAAGGCTTTTTCGGACAGGTCGATGCCGGTCACCTTGGCGCCGCGCCGCGCCATGGATTCGGACAGGATGCCGCCGCCGCAACCGACGTCGACGACGTTCTTGCCAGCGAGCGGGGCATGGGCATTGATCCAATCCAGGCGCAAGGGGTTGATTTCATGCAGCGGACGGAATTCGGAAGTGGGATCCCACCACTGATGGGCGAGATCGCTGAATTTCTTCAGTTCTAGAGGATCGGCGTTCATGGCAGGATCATACCGGAATGGAGGGATACCCGCGATGCAGCGGCGGTAACGTCCATGCGAAAAAAAACCCCGCCGCAGCGGGGTTGTGTGTGCTGCGTGAAGCGATTACTTGCGGGTACCAACCACTTCGATTTCTACGCGGCGGTTTTGCGCGCGGCCGGCAGCGGTCTTGTTGGTAGCGACAGGTTGCTTCTCGCCTTTGCCTTCGGTGTAGACGCGGTTCGATTCGACGCCTTTCGACACCAGGTAGCTCTTCACCGCTTCAGCGCGGCGAACCGACAGCTTCTGGTTGTAGGAATCGGAACCGATCGAATCGGTGTGGCCGACGGCGATAACGACTTCGAGATTCAGGTCTTGCAGTTTCGAGACCAGGTCGTTCAGCTTCGCTTTGCCGTCTGGTTTCAGAACTGCCTTGTCGAAATCAAAGAACGCATCAGCGGCGAACGTGACTTTTTCCGAGGTTGGCGCTGCAGCAGGTGCGGCTGCAGGTGCTGCCGGCGAAGCGGCGGCAACCGGGGTCAGTGCGCCATCGCAACCTGGAACGGAATCAGCCGGGGTCCAGTAACCGGTGCGCCAGCACAGGCCCGTCGCGTTGCGGGCGATGACGCCACGGCCATCTTGCAGATATGCGCTTTTTGGCGTTGCTGCCTTGATGTCCGTTTGAGCTTGAGCGGAAAAAGCAACGACTGCGGATGCAGCGAAGACGATTTTTGCTAACTTATTCATATTTCTTCTCCTCGAGTGGGATATCCGCAGATGAACTGCGCAAATTACCTAAATAACATCAAAATAAAGTGTAACACGCGCTTCAACGATGGCATGAAAAACTTGTTCCCATGCAATGGTTTAACTTGCAACCATTTTGCCACAGCCGACTTGCATCGCGAACCTTGCAAAATCGGCTAATTCACGTTTTCGATGCGATGTCGTAATTAAACAACAAGATCGATAAAGCCGCAAAATAGTTCCCAGATAAAACATTGACCTTTCGTTATTGAATTCGTTCATGTGTTTCATGGAAATTTTAATGAGATGCATGTTTTCCAGTCTGTTATGCATCGCACCTTGTTCGTGGATTGGAGCGGCAATTCCGGACTTCGATCATGACGCACAGGCCGGCGATACAGGGCTCTTCCTTGAGACTGTCAAGGGGATGTCAGGGCCCCGGCAAAAGCGGGAAGGGAGGCGTCCGGCGTGGTAAAATCTTCAGCTTTGCCGGATCAACCGTGAAGAAGCATCGATTCTTCGCGTTCAAACCTCAGCCAGAGACCAGACGAACCGCCAATGGATCAATTCGCTAAAGAAACAATCCCGATTTCGCTTGAAGAAGAGATGCGCAAGAGTTACCTCGATTACGCAATGAGCGTGATCGTGGGCCGCGCCTTGCCCGATGTCCGGGATGGATTGAAGCCGGTGCATCGACGCGTGTTGTATGCGATGCATGAAACCAACAATGTCTGGAACCGTCCTTACGTAAAGTGCGCGCGCGTGGTCGGCGAAGTCATGGGTAAGTATCACCCGCACGGCGACCAGGCGATTTACGACACGCTGGTGCGCATGGCGCAGGATTTTTCGCTGCGCTACACGCTGGTCGACGGCCAAGGTAATTTCGGCTCGATCGATGGCGACAATGCGGCGGCAATGCGTTACACCGAGTGCCGTCTCGACAAGATTGCCAGCGAACTGCTGGCCGATATCGAGAAGGAAACCGTCGATTTCGTGCCGAACTACGACGGTAAGGAAAAGGAGCCGTCGGTATTGCCGACCCGTGTTCCGAACCTGCTGATCAACGGTTCCTCCGGCATTGCGGTCGGCATGGCGACCAATATTCCGCCGCACAACATTACCGAGATTATCGACGGCGCCTTGCATGTGCTGCGCAATGAGCATTGCACCGTCGACGAACTGATCGAAATCATCCCGGCACCGGATTTCCCGACCGGCGGCATCATCTATGGCGTGTCTGGCGTGCGCGACGGTTATCGCACCGGCCGCGGCCGCGTCGTGATGCGCGCGAAGACGCACTTCGAGGAGTTCGGCAAGGAAAACCGTTCGGCCATCATCGTTGACGAGCTGCCCTACCAGGTTAACAAGAAGTCGCTGCTGGAGCGTATCGCCGAGCTGGTGCGCGACAAGAAGCTGGAAGGCATTTCCGACATCCGTGACGAATCCGACAAGTCGGGCATGCGCGTCGTGATCGAATTGAAGCGCGGCGAAGTGCCGGAAGTCGTACTGAACAATCTGTACAAGCAGACCCAATTGCAGGACACCTTAGGCATGAACATGGTGGCGCTGGTCGACGGCCAGCCGAAGCTGCTGAACCTGAAGCAAATGCTGGACTGCTTCCTGTCGCATCGCCGCGAAGTTGTCACGCGCCGCACCGTGGTCGAACTGCGCAAGGCCCGCGAACGTGGCCACGTGCTGGAAGGCCTGGCGGTTGCACTGGCGAACATCGACGATTTCATCGCGATCATCAAGGCGGCGCCAACGCCGCCAGTCGCAAAAGTGGAGCTGATGTCGCGCGCCTGGGATTCGTCCGTCGTGCGCGAAATGCTGGCGCGTACCGGAGAGCACGGTACGTCGATTGACGCCTTCCGCCCCGAGAACCTGCCGAAGCAGTACGGTTTGCAGACGGATGGTCTGTACAAGCTGTCGGATGACCAGGCGCAGGAAATTCTGCAGATGCGTCTGCAGCGCCTGACCGGCCTCGAGCAGGACAAGATCGTCAACGAATACAAGGAAGTGATGGAGCAGATCGCCGATCTGCTCGACATCCTCGCCAAGCCGGCGCGCGTGACGACCATCATCACTGACGAACTGAGCGCTGCCAAAAACGAATACGGTGAAGGCAACAAGGATGCGCGCCGTTCGACCATCGAACTGAATGCAACCGACCTCGGCACCGAAGACC
>DATMTZ010000100.1:0-8067 GCA_035563975.1 Oxalicibacterium sp.
CGGCCGTTTGTCAAACCCCAGGCGCTGCATGCCTTCGGCGATTGCGCCGGAACTGACCAGCACCACTTCCTTGCCCAGATCGCGCAACTGGACAATCTGTTCCGCCCACTTCTGGATGGCAGCCGTATCCAGCCCCTTGCCATCGTTGGTGACAAGAGAGGAACCGACCTTGATGATGATGCGCTTAGCGCCTTGAATGACCGATTGCATGCCGGGAGTTGCCGCTGTTTTTGTTAGTGTCAGATTGCGGTTGGAGCGGCAATCGCGTGCCGCCGTTTTTCTTTAATCCATAATCTTGAAACGCGGGTCATCCGGGTCGACCGAATCGATGCCACGCACATCTTCCGTCATTTGCGGCGTGGCTTCCGTGCGCTGCTCCACCTGGCGCTGCTGCGCCAAATACTCGTAGATTTCGACGATCAGGTCGGCGCAGCCGTCGCGCGTCAGCGCGGAAATCTCGAACACCGGGCCTTTCCAGCCGAAGCGCTTGATGAAATCCTTCACGCGCTTCTTGCGCTCGTCTTCCGGCACCATGTCGAGCTTGTTGAGCACCAGCCAGCGCGGCTTGTCGAACAGCGATTCGTCGTACTTCTTCAATTCCTTGACGATCGCCTTCGCTTCCTTGACCGGGTCCACTTCATCGAAAGGCGCCAGGTCGACAATATGCAACAGCAGCCGCGTGCGCTGCAAATGGCGCAGGAACTGGTGGCCAAGACCGGCACCTTCCGACGCGCCTTCGATCAGGCCGGGAATGTCGGCAATGACGAAGCTCTTCTCGTGGCTGACGCGCACCACGCCCAGATTCGGGTGCAGCGTGGTGAACGGATAATCGGCGATCTTCGGCTTGGCATTCGAAACGGCCGTGATGAAGGTCGACTTGCCGGCATTCGGCATGCCGAGCAGACCGACATCCGCCAGCACTTTCAGCTCCAGGCGCAATTCGCGGCGTTCGCCTTCCTTGCCTTCGGTCTTCTGCCGCGGCGCGCGGTTGGTCGACGACTTGAAATGGATATTGCCCCAGCCGCCCTCGCCGCCTTTTGCGATCAACACTTGCTGACCATGCTCGGTCAGATCGGCGACAAGCTCGCCGTCGTTCTGGTCGAAAATCAGCGTGCCGACCGGCATGCGCAGGAAAATGTCGTCCGCGCCCTTGCCGTAGCAATCGGAGCCGCGGCCGTTTTCGCCGTTGCCGGCTTTATGGATCTTGGAATAGCGGAAATCGACCAGCGTGTTGATGTTGCGATCCGCGACCGCCCAGATGCTGCCGCCCTTGCCGCCGTCGCCGCCGTCCGGACCGCCAAACGGCCTGAACTTTTCACGACAAAAAGATGCGACGCCGTTGCCGCCATCGCCGGCAATGACTTCGATTTTTGCTTCGTCGATGAATTTCATGTTTGCCGCCTGAAAACTAAAAAGGCTCTACCGTGGGCAGAGCCTTTTGATGGAAGGCTTTCGCCTTGCTGAATACTTTACGCTGTTTTAAGCAGCGACTACCGTCACGTAATGACGCTTCAATGCGCCCTTGGTAACGAATGCAACTTTGCCATCGGTCAGCGCGAACAAGGTGTGATCCTTGCCGATACCGACGTTTTCGCCCGGATGCATTTTGGTGCCGCGCTGGCGAACGATGATGCCGCCGGCGTTGATTGCCTGACCGCCGTAGACCTTCACGCCCAATCGCTTCGATTCTGAATCACGGCCATTTCGCGTAGTGCCGCCGCCTTTTTTGTGTGCCATTTCTGACTCCTTGGTAACTGATTAGTCCGATATCGGCTTAGCCGTTGATCGAGACGATTTGCAATTCGGTGTAATTCTGGCGATGGCCCTGATGCTTCTGGTAGTGCTTGCGACGGCGCATCTTGAAAATCTTGACCTTGTCGTGACGACCATGGGAGACAACCGTGGCAAGGACCGTAGCACCTGCGACCAGTGGCGCACCAAACTTGATGGTGTCACCGGCGCCCACTGCGAGCACCTGATCGAGAGTGATTTCGGATCCAATGTCTGCCGGTATCTGTTCTACTTTAAGTTTTTCGCCAGCAGCAACTTTGTATTGTTTGCCGCCGGTTTTTATGACCGCGTACATGTGAAACCTCATCAATAAATTGAAAGAACTTTTCCCGCATCCGGAAAAACTCGCCGGGAAACGCGGAAAACCCCAAATTATACATAGACTTACCTGGACCGTCAAAGCGAATATCAGCCCCGAAAACCGCGCCGTGATCGCCGCGACGCGACAACGGCGGTCCGGCAGATGTCCGGTTTGACGCGTTTTGGCGATTTGTCATCGTATAATTCCGCGTCACTGCCTTTTATCCCCGCTTTCACCTTTATTCAGGCTTATCTTGAGTTCCGCTCCTGTCGCTGCAAGCAATCCCCTTACCGCACCGATTTCCGCCGACATGCAGGCGGTGGACGAAGTCATACGCCAGAAATTGCATTCCGAAGTCGCACTGGTTAATCAGATCGCGGATTACATCATCAGCGCTGGCGGCAAGCGTATCCGCCCGGTACTGGTGTTGCTGATGGCCAACGCCTACGCGTATCGCGGCACCGCCCACCATCAGCTGGCGGCAGTCATCGAATTCATCCACACCGCGACTCTGCTGCACGACGACGTGGTCGACGAATCCTCGCTGCGCCGCGGACGCCAGACCGCCAACGCCCTGTTCGGCAATGCCGCCTCCGTGCTCGTCGGCGATTTCCTGTACTCGCGGGCCTTTCAGATGATGGTCGCGGTCGGCGATATCCGCGTGATGCAGATCCTGGCCGACGCCACCAACGTCATCGCCGAAGGCGAAGTGCTGCAGTTGCTGAACATGCACGATCCGGATGTCTCGGAAGAGCGTTATACCCAGGTGATCCGTTCCAAGACGGCCAAGCTGTTCGAAGCCGCCGCACAGCTTGGCGCGCTGATCGCCGGTGCGCCGGAAGCCGACATCGAGGCCGCCGCCGAATACGGCCGTTCGCTCGGCACCGCGTTCCAGTTGATCGACGACGTGCTCGATTATTCCGGGCAGTCGGAAGACATCGGTAAAAACGTCGGCGACGACCTGCGGGAAGGCAAGGCGACGCTGCCGCTAATTTATTTGATGGAGCACGGCAGCCCGGAGCAGCGGGCGCTGGTGCGGAGCTGCATCGAGAACGGTGACGAACAGCATTTCGATGCCGTTCTGGCCGCCGTGACAACCTCGGGCGCGCTCAGTTATACGCACGCCAAGGCAGAAGCCGCGGCGGCACGCGCTACGAGGTCGCTGGCGTCGCTGCCAGACAGCGAATTCAAGGATGCGCTGCTGAAGCTGGCCGACTTCGCGGTGCATCGCAATCATTGATGCCGCCATGCCGGCGCGAAGCCCGATGTTGCAATTCTTCTGCAAAAAGTAACAATCGCCGCCCATCGCTTTACAAAATAGATGCCGGGGGGCATTATCTACCGCACCCTTCGATGATCCGATCGACTTTTCCGGTGTAAATCCATGGCGGCAGTCCTCCCCAATTCGGCGTCAACCAACGCGATGTCTGGCCTTGCGCGCGCATTGTTGCAGGCGGGACGGTTGACGCCACAACAAGCGGAAACGCTTGCCAAACAGGCCGCCAACGACAAGATTCCGTTCATCGATGCGCTGCTGGCCACGGATGCAATCAACGCGCCGTCGCTGGCCGCCTTCTGTTCCGAAACCTTTGGCTATCCGATGCTGGATATCGCCGCCTTCAACAGCGGCCTGCTCCCCGAAAAGATCGTCGACATCAAATTGATGCAAAGCCAGCGCGTCATTGCGTTGGCCAAGCGCGGCAACAAGGTGTCGGTCGCAATTTCCGACCCCACCAACTCACAGGCGCTGGATCAGATCAAGTTCCAGACCGAATTGACGGTGGAACCGATCATCGTCGATCACGGCAGCCTGCTGAAACTGCTCGAGAAACTCGGCCAGAGCGCCGAGCAGAATCTGAACGAGCTGATCGGTGACGATCTCGACAGCATCGACTTCGCCGAAGAGGAGCTGGCTGCCACACCCGACGGCGCCGCTCCCGACATCGACGATGCGCCGGTCGTCAAATTCCTGCAGAAGATCCTGATCGACGCCATCAACATGGGTGCGTCCGATCTGCATTTCGAACCTTTCGAAAAGTTCTACCGCATCCGCTTCCGCGTCGATGGCGTGCTGCGCGATATTGCCCAACCGCCGCTGGCGATCAAGGAAAAGCTGGCATCGCGCATCAAGGTCATTTCCAAGCTCGATATTTCGGAGAAGCGTGTACCGCAGGACGGGCGCATGAAACTCGTGATGTCGAAAGCGCGCTCGATCGACTTCCGCGTCAGCACGCTGCCGACGTTGTTCGGCGAAAAGATCGTCATGCGTATCCTGGACGGCTCGCAGGCGCAGATGGGCATCGATGCCCTCGGCTACGATCCGGACCAGAAGGAATTGCTGCTGGACGCCATCCAGCGCCCGTACGGCATGGTGCTGGTGACGGGGCCGACCGGCTCCGGCAAGACGGTGTCACTGTATACCTGCCTCAACATCCTGAACAAACCCGGTATCAACATCTCCACCGCGGAGGACCCCGCCGAGATCAACCTGCCGGGCGTCAACCAGGTCAACGTCAACGACAGGGCCGGTCTGACCTTCCCGGTCGCCCTGAAGGCTTTTCTGCGGCAGGATCCGGACATCATCATGGTCGGCGAAATCCGCGACCTGGAAACCGCCGATATCGCCATCAAGGCCGCACAGACCGGTCACATGGTGTTCTCCACGCTGCACACCAACGATGCGCCTGCAACGCTGACGCGCCTGATGAACATGGGCGTGGCGCCGTTCAATATCGCCTCCTCTGTGATCCTGATTACCGCGCAACGGCTGGCGCGCCGCCTGTGCACCTGCAAGCAGACCACCGTGATTCCCGATGAAGCGCTGCTGGAAGCGGGCTTCAAGGAAGAAGACCTGGATGGCACCTGGCTGCCGTACAAGGCAGTCGGCTGCGAACGCTGCAGCGGCAGCGGCTACAAGGGACGTGTCGGCATCTATCAGATCATGCCGATCAGCGAGGAAATCGAACGCATCATCCTGAACCACGGCACCGCGCTGGAGATCGAGGAACAGGCCAGGAAAGATGGCGTGCGAACCCTGCGCGAAGCAGGCTTGATGAAGGTCAAACAGGGGATGACCAGCCTGGAAGAAGTTCTCGGTTGCACCAACGTATAAAAAAGAGGCAAACGCATGGCAACATCGGTACGCAAGGCAGGAGCTGCGGGGCTGGCCAAGGAGGCCGTTTTCGCCTGGGAAGGCAGGGACAAGAGCGGCAAGGTGGTCCGCGGCGAATTGCGCGCCAACGGCGAAGCGGTGGTCAACGCCACGCTGCGCCGCCAAGGCGTGCTGGTCACCAAGGTCAAGAAGAAGGCCTATCGCAGCGGCAAGAAAATCAAGGAAAAGGACATCACGCTGTTTACGCGCCAGCTGGCAACAATGATGAAAGCCGGCGTGCCGCTGCTGCAATCCTTCGACATCGTAGCCAAGGGCAATGACAACCCTGCCGTCTCCAAGCTGATCCAGGACATTCGTGCCGATGTCGAGACCGGTACCAGCCTCAACCAGGCATTCCGCAAGTTTCCCTTGTACTTCGATGCGCTGTTTTGCAACCTGGTCGGCGCCGGCGAACAGGCCGGCATCCTGGAAGATCTGCTGACACGCCTGGCGATCTACAAGGAAAAGACGCTCGCGATCAAGGCTAAGATCAAATCCGCGATGTTCTATCCGGTCTCGATCCTCGCAGTCGCTTTCGTTGTGACCTCTGTCATCATGATCTGGGTGGTGCCGGCCTTTAAGGACGTATTCAAGAGCTTTGGCGCCGATCTGCCGGCACCCACGCTGATGGTGATCGCGATCTCGGATTTCTTCGTCTCGTACTGGTACATCATTTTCGGCCTGCTGTTTGCCGGCCTGTATTTGTTCTTCCAATCATGGAAACGCTCACTGAAGATGCAGCAAACGATGGACCGGCTGCTACTGAAAGTGCCAGTGTTCGGCGCCGTGATCCGCAAGGCGACAATCGCGCGCTGGACCCGTACGCTGGCAACCATGTTCGCCGCCGGCGTGCCGCTGGTCGAATCGCTCGATTCCGTCGGCGGCGCATCGGGCAACGCGGTCTACCTGGAAGCGACCAGGAAGATCCAGACCGAGGTCGCGACCGGCACCAGCCTGACCGTCGCCATGCAGAACTCGGACGTATTCCCGAACATGGTGACGCAGATGGTGGCGATCGGCGAGGAATCCGGCGCGCTCGACAGCATGCTGGGCAAGGTTGCGGACTTCTTCGAGGCGGAAGTCGACGAGGCGGTCGCCTCCCTTTCCAGCCTGATGGAACCCCTGATCATGGTCATTCTCGGCGTGCTGATCGGCGGTCTTGTGATTGCCATGTACCTGCCGATTTTCAAACTGGGTTCCGTGGTCTGATGATGGATTTCCCTTGGTTTGCGGCGCCAGCCGGCAACGCGCTTGCCGCTGCCGTCGCCGGCGTATTCGGCCTGCTGATCGGCAGCTTTCTGAACGTTGTCATCCATCGCATGCCGAAGATGATGCAACGCGAATCCGACAACTATGTAGCGCATGAAAGCGGCAAACCCTTGCCGCACCAGGACCGCTACGACCTGATCATGCCGCGCTCGGCATGCCCGCACTGCGGCCATGCCATTACTGCAATGGAGAACATTCCCGTCGTCAGCTATGCCGCCCTCGGCGGCAAATGCCGCGCATGCAAGGCGCCGATCTCGGTGCGTTATCCGGTCATCGAACTGCTGAGCGGCCTCATGTCGGCCTTCCTGGTCTGGCGTTTCGGCAGCGGCCTGATGGGACTGGGTACGCTGCTCTTCCTTTACCTGCTGATCGCGATGACCTTCATCGACGCCGATACGCAACTGCTGCCGGACGACCTGACGCTGCCGCTGCTGTGGCTGGGCCTTCTGATCAATCTAAATGGGACTTTCGTTCCGCTGCCGGAAGCAGTCATCGGCGCCGCCGCCGGCTACCTCTGTCTTTGGGCGATCTACTGGCTGTTCAAGCTGACCACCGGCAAGGAAGGCATGGGCTATGGCGACTTCAAGTTGCTGGCAGCGTTGGGCGCCTGGCTCGGCTGGAAAATGCTGCCAGCCATCATTCTGTTGTCTTCGCTGGTCGGCGCCATCGTCGGCATCGGCCTGATCGTCCTTGCCAAGCGCGGACGCGATATTCCGATTCCGTTCGGCCCCTACCTCGCTGCCGCCGGCGTGCTGGCGCTGCTCTACGGAAAGCCGCTGACCCAGATGTACCTGGGCCTGTACTGACAAGATGAAGGGCAAGTTTTCGGTCGGCCTGACCGGCGGCATCGGCAGCGGAAAAAGCACGGTCGCTGCGCTCTTTGCCGCCGAGGGCGCCGCCATCGTCGACACCGACGCGATCGCGCACCAGCTCACCATGGCGGACGGAGCTGCGATTCTCCCCATCCGCAGAATATTCGGCGACGCTTTCATCGCCGCGGACGGCGCGCTGGACAGGGCCAGGATGCGCAACGCAGTCTTCGCCGATCCGGCCAGCAAGGCAAAGCTGGAAGCGATCCTGCATCCGTTGATCCGCTCGGAAACCGAACGCGCCGCTGCAAACGCTCAAGGTGTCTACCTGATGTTCGTTGTGCCGCTGCTGGTCGAATCCGGCGTTTGGAAAGACCGCGTATCACGCGTGCTGGTGGTAGATTGTCCTGAAGAGGTGCAGATTCAGCGCGTCATGCAACGCAATGGCTTCAGCGAAGAGCAGGTGCGCGCCATCATGGCGACGCAGGCGCCGCGTGCACGGCGGCTGGCGGCCGCCGACGATGTCATCATGAATCACGGGATCGATGAAACGGCGCTGCGGACCCAAGTCGCAACGCTGCATCGGCAGTACGCCTCGCTCGCTCCGCAAGGCTGAACATTTCGCTGTGCAGCCTGTCTGTATTGCTGCGCGACGCGACGCCGACGGCAAACTCCCCGGAGAGAGCGGCCGAACAAAATTCTTGGCTTATTTGTATTTTGTTGCCGCTTCGTTCAGAATCACACAA
>DATMTZ010000101.1:0-3597 GCA_035563975.1 Oxalicibacterium sp.
CTTGGTCGCCACGCTGGACGCGGCCACTGCCAACTGGTTGGCCTGGCGTGAGTTGTCGGCGTTCTGCTTGACCGTTGCGGTCAGTTCCTCCATCGACGACGCGGTTTCTTCCAGCGAGCTCGCCTGCTGTTCGGTACGTGAGGACAGATCGAGGTTACCGCTGGCGATTTCGCTGGATGCGGTCGAAATCGTATCGGTTCCCATGCGGATCTGCGCTACGGTGCGCGTCAGGCTGTCCTGCATGCGCTTGAGCGCGGCCAGCAGTTGGCCCGGCTCATCCTTGGTTTCGTCCATCCGGCTGCGCATCGTCAGGTCGCCTGCTGCAACGGCCTCGGCCACCGACACTGCTTCCACCAGCGGACGGGTGATGCCGACGGTCAGACGCCATGCCAACACGATGCCCAGGGCGAGCGCCATTGCGATGCCGATCAGCAGCGCCATGCGGCCCGCCTGGTAATCGGCGGTAACCGATTCCTCGGCGTTCTTGACTTCATCCTCGTAGTGCGAAAGCACGTTGTGCACGCTGCCGGCATATTGATCGAGCGCCGGCATCAGCTTATTTTCCAAGGTGTCCTTGACGACCGACTTGTCGGCGCCTGAGGCTTCCTGCTGCGCCAGTTCCTTGCGCATCTCGATATACGCCTGGCGTTTCTTGCCAACCTCGGCAAACAGATCTTTCTCCACTTGCGTAACAAGCTTGGCCTCGACCGATTTCTGGATTTCGGTGATGCGCTTGGACTCCGCCGACATCTCCTTCTGGAAATAGGCGCGTACCTCCGGGTCGTTCGACTTGAAGAAGGCGACGGTTCGCACGCCGTTGATGCTGTTGGACAGCAGCCAGGCTTGCGCCTGCTTCTGTTTCGCCATCGACTCCTGCACGAGATCACTGGTCGCGTCATTGATGCTTTGCAAACGCGAAATGCCGAAGCCGCCCATCAGGACGACCAGCAGCAACATCAACCCGAAACCGAATCCCAGCCGGGCGCCAATCTTCATGTTCTTGACACGCATGATGTCTCTCCAATCCATTTTTGTAAAACACATGCCTTACATCTGAGCCATATGGCCAGTCGTAACGACAAGCTGCTAAATAATCAAGGAACAAACGGCGGACTGCTGATCATGTCTGCCAACCGCGGCAAGCGGCCGTGCGACAAATGGGAAGGGGAATGCGGTTCTCCAGACTTGCCGGAGCGGCATCGATATGCCGGCCATTTCGTGGATGACCGGCAGTGCGTCTGCCGTCAGAGACGTAGAGTCATAACCAGATTCGTTTCGCATTCGTCATTGCAGACAATGACCTTGATATCTCTCTACCGTTAATGTCTCTTCATTATTCGTTGCAGCACTTCTTTGCAGCACGGAAAAACCTGTTCGTGCGACGGCGAACTTTACACTGAAATGCTGCATTCAATACTCAACAAATCGTTAAACCTGCACGCTGTTGGGATATGCATACACATGCACCGCTAAAAAATATAAAGTGCATCACATTCGCAGATGCAGACCGTAATTCCCGGACTGCCGCTGCAAAAACGTGTCCGCCGCTTTTCCATCGCGGACACATTTTTCGTTTCGCCAGCCTCGGCAACATCCGGTCCGAGCCGATCGACATCGGACATGCCTGCAAGGCATCGTCTGCCGCCTCACCTCACAGTTACCATGTAACCCGTAAGGAATGTAACGACCGCAAACGGGAAAGCTTGAATCGAAAGTCGCAGCCTTGTTTTCTCGACAAACAAACCGCGCCGGAACGCGGTTTTTGCGGAATGCGCATATGCCTGGGGCGGACCGAGGAGGTATACTGTCGGCTTCCTCTCCTGTCCCGCCTGACGCCGGCTTTCGCGTCCCCGCCTCCATGAGCGCAAACCCCAAGAATCTGTTTTCGTACGTCCCGCGTGCGCGCGATGCAAAACCGGCGCCCTTTCTGCCGATGTCGCGCGCCGAAATGGACAAGCTCGGCTGGGACAGTTGCGACGTCATTCTGGTGACCGGCGATGCCTATATCGATCATCCGAGCTTCGGCATGGCGCTGATCGGCCGCTTGCTGGAAGCGCAAGGTTTCCGCGTCGGCATCATCAGCCAGCCGGACTGGCATTCGGCCGAGCCTTTCCGCGCGCTCGGCAAACCGAACCTGTATTTCGGCGTCACCGCCGGCAACATGGATTCGATGATCAATCGCTACACGTCCGATCGCAAGATCCGTTCGGAAGACGCGTACACGCCGAACGGCGAACCGAACAAGCGGCCCGATCGCGCGCTGACGGTCTACGCGCAGCGCGTGCGCGAAGCCTACCCGGGCGTCAACGTCGTCGTCGGCAGCATCGAGGCCAGCCTGCGCCGCATCGCGCACTACGATTACTGGTCCGACAAGGTGCGCCGCTCGGTGCTGCCCGACTGCAAGGCCGACATCCTGATCTTCGGCAATGCGGAACGTGCGCTGGTCGAACTGACGCATCGCGTCGCTGCCGGTGAAGCGATTGCCAATATCCGCGACCTGCGCGGCACGGCATTCATGGTGCCGCGCGGCTGGAAGCCGACGCCCGACTGGGTCGAAGCCGATTCCACGCGCGTCGACACGCCCGGCAAAATCGAGCCGCATCCCGATCCTTACGAAATGAAAACCAAGGACGAGAGCTGCAAGACCGATGCGGCTGCTCCCGCCGAAGCCGACTTCAAGCCGATCAAGATCATGAGCCGCGAGGAGCGGCGTGCCGCCGAGAAGGAAGTGCGCAACAAGACCGTGGTGCGCCTGCCTTCGTTCGACATGGTGAAGGACGATCCGGTGCTGTACGCGCACGCCTCGCGTGTGTTCCACCTGGAATCGAACCCGGGCAATGCACGCGCGCTGGTGCAGGGCCATGGCGAGCGCGACGTGTGGATCAACCCGCCGCCGCTGCCGCTGGCGATGGACGAGATGGACGGCGTGTACGACATGAACTACGCGCGCGCGCCGCATCCGAGCTATGGCAAGGCGCGCATCCCGGCCTGGGAGATGATCCGCTTCTCGGTCAACATCATGCGCGGCTGCTTCGGCGGCTGCACCTTCTGCTCGATCACCGAGCACGAGGGCCGCATCATCCAGAGCCGCTCGGAGCCGTCGATCCTGCGCGAGATCGAACTGATCCGCGACAAGACCAAGGGCTTCACCGGCACGATCTCCGACCTGGGCGGGCCGACCGCCAACATGTATCGCCTAGCCTGCAAGGACAAGCGCATCGAGGAATCCTGCCGCCGCCTGTCCTGCGTGTATCCGACGATTTGTTCGAACCTGAACACCGATCACGGCAAGCTGATCCAGCTGTACCGCAAGGCGCGCGCAATCCCCGGCATCAAGAAGATTCTGGTCAGCTCCGGCCTGCGCTACGACCTCGCGGTGCGTTCGCCCGAGTACGTGAAGGAACTGGTTTCGCACCACGTCGGCGGTTTGCTGAAGATCGCGCCCGAGCATTCTCAGGAAGGCCCGCTGTCGAAGATGATGAAGCCCGGCATGGGCTCGTACTACAAGTTCAAGGAACTGTTCGAGAAGTATTCGAAGGAAGCGGGGAAGGAGCAATATCTGGTCCCCTACTTCATCGCCGCGCATCCCGGCACGAC
>DATMTZ010000102.1:0-2383 GCA_035563975.1 Oxalicibacterium sp.
CCGGCTGCTGATTCCGATGCTGTGCCACGCGTCGGAAATCGACCAGACGCTGGCCATGATCGCGCAGGCCAAGACGCAGCTCGCGGCGCAGGGTGAGAAATTCGACGCGGCGATGCCGGTCGGCGCCATGATCGAGATCCCGGCCGCCGCGCTGGCCCTGCCGATGTTCGTTCGCCGGCTCGATTTCCTGTCGATCGGTACCAACGACCTGATCCAGTACACGCTGGCGATCGACCGCGTCGATCACGAAGTCGCGCATCTGTACGATCCGCTGCATCCGGCGGTGCTGCATCTGCTGTCACACACGTTCGCGATTTGCGCGAAAGCCGGCGTGCCGGTGTCGGTGTGCGGAGAAATGGCGGGCGACATCCGCCTGACGCGGCTGCTGCTCGGTCTCGGCCTGCGTGAATTCTCGATGCATCCGTCGCAGCTGCCGGCGGTCAAGTACGAGATCCTCAACAGCGATCTGAGCGTATTGACGTCGAAGACGCGGCGCATTGTGCGCCTGTACGAGCCGCACGCGATTGCGGAGGCGGTGGCTCAGCTGCGCCTGCTGTAGCGCTACACCAGGCCGAACCAGCCGAGCAGCGCGCCGGCGGCCAGCAGCCACAGGATGTGGATGCGGGTTTTCAGGACCAGCAGCATCGTCACGGCGGTAATCACCCACAGCGGCCAGTCGCGCCGCACCTGGTCCGGCGTGCTGGCCAGTATCCAGCCGGTTGCCAGTATCAGGCCCACCACCACCGGCGCCATGCCCTGCTTGAAGGCGCGCACGGAGCGCAAATGCTGGTTGCGCTGCGCCCAGCTGGTTGCCATGTAAGTCGCGATTGTGCTTGGCAGCAGCATGCTGGAAATCGTCAGCAGCGCCGCCAGCAAACCGGTCGCCACCGTGCCGGCATTCAAGCCGATGTTCCACCCCATCAGTGCGACGAACAGGATGTTCGGCCCCGGCGCTGCCTGCGCAATCGCGATCGATGCGCTGAACTGCGTATCGGTCAGCCAGTGCTGCTGATCCACCAGATAGCGGTGCATGTCGGGCACCGTGGCGATCGCGCCGCCGAGCGAAATCAGCGACAGCGACAGGTAGTGCAGCAGCAGGTGCAGCCAGTCCGCCGACTGGAAGTGCAGGTGCAGCGTCTCGTTCATGGCTTCAGCTTCCGGTAAGCCAGCGCAAAGGACACGATGCCGAGCGCGAACAGCGGATAGACCAGCGGCAGCCGCAGTACGGCAACCGCGACGAAGCACAGCCCTCCCAGCAGCATGCAGAGCGGGATGCCGATCACGTTCTTTTGCAGCGCGCCGAGCAGCCGGAAGCCGGTGGCGAGAATCAGGCCCGATGCGACCGCGCCCATCGCGCGCAGCATGCCGACCACGCGCGGCTCGTGCGCATAGGGCGCGTACAGCACCGCGATCAGCAGGATCAGTATCAGCGGCACGCTGAGGATGCCGGCAAAGGCGGCAAGCGCGCCGCGCAGCCCGAAGTAACGGCCGCCGATGATGATGGAAAGATTCACCACGTTCGGGCCTGGCATGATCTGCGCCACCGCCCAGTCCTCGACGAATTCCTCGCGCGTCAACCAGCGCTTGCGCTCCACCAGTTCGCGCTGCACCACGGCCATCACGCCGCCGAATCCCTGCAGAGCAAGCAGGGTGAATGAAATGTACAGGTCCGGCAGGGATTGCGGTTGCGGGCGTTCTTCGGGTGTCCCGGATGGCGGATCGTCGCTTGCCTGTCTGTTCATGAATAAGCCAAATGATGCGGAGTCTTGTTGCGCCGGCCCCTGCCTTGCGCAGCTGCGCCAGTGTAGCATCGGGCCTGCCGCAACGCGCCGCCGGGCGCCGGTTTGACGCCGCGCGGCGACTTGGCTATTCTTACGTCATTGCGCCGATTTGACACCAGCTTGCGGGCGCATAACAAATACGGCTAAAGCGCGTGCTCGAATGAGTCCCGAGAGCCCGAACGCTACTACGTCTTCGGGCTCTTTTGTTTTTGCGAACCGGAATGGCGGCCTTGCCGACCGCTCCTGAATAGATAACATGACCTCTATCGGAATCGTCTCGCCGCAATCGATGTTTTTCGCGGAACCGCTGAAGTTGCAAAGCGGCGCGGAGATTGCGGACTACACGCTCGTGTATGAGACCTACGGCACGCTGAACGCCGACCGCTCGAACGCAGTGCTGGTGTGCCATGCGCTGAATGCGTCGCACCACGTCGCCGGCCGCTACAGCGAAGACGCTGGCACCACCGGCTGGTGGGACAACATGGTCGGCCCCGGCAAGCCTTTGGACACCGATCGTTTCTTCGTCATTGGCGTCAACAATCTCGGTTCCTGCTTCGGTTCGACCGGGCCGATGCATGATGACCCCGCCACCGGCAAACCGT
>DATMTZ010000103.1:0-7605 GCA_035563975.1 Oxalicibacterium sp.
TGCGGCGCCGTCGCGCCCGAGATCATCGAGAGCGAATTGTTCGGCCACGTAAAGGGCGCATTCAGCGGCGCGGCGTCGTCGCGCGAAGGCCTGTTCTTTTACGCGCAGGGCGGCACGCTGTTTCTCGATGAAGTCGGCGAGTTGCCGATGGCGATGCAGGTCAAGCTGTTGCGCGCGCTGGAGGAAAAGAAAATCCGCCCGGTCGGCGCCGAGCGCGAAATCCCGGTCGACGTGCGCGTGATCGCCGCCACCAACCGCAACGTGGAAGAAGCGGTCGCCGAAGGACGTTTCCGGCAGGACCTGTACTACCGCCTGAACGTGGTGCAGCTGCAGATGCCTCCGCTGCGCGAACGGCGCGACGACATTCCGGCGCTGGTCGATCACTTCGTGCGGCAGCTGTCGCAACAGCTCGGCCTGCCGCCGCAGAAACCCGACAGCCGCTTGCTGGCGACGATGGCCGCCTATTCGTGGCCGGGCAATGTGCGCGAACTGCGCAACCTGGTCGAACGCTGGCTGATCCTCGGCCATATTCCGGATGCGGATTTCGAGATGAAGCCGATGACAGGCGCGCCCGCTGGCAACGATGAGGAAGTGACGCTGGATGCGATCGAAAAGCAGCACATCCTGAAAGTGCTGGCCGAGACCGGCGGCAACAAGACGGAAGCCGGACGCCGCCTCGGCGTGTCGCGCAAGACGCTCGAGCGCAAGTGCGCGGAGTGGGGCGTCTAGCAATTGCGCCGCTTCCTGCATTGGTGGCTCGGCCTGCGCCTGTTGCGCAATGTGTCGGTGCGCACCAAGCTGTTGCTGGTGGCATTGGTGCCGCTGCTGACGGCGCTGCCCATCCTGTTCTTCCTGATCTTCTACTGGGGCATCGGTTACTACAACCGCCTGCTGACGTTCAAGGTCAGCAGCGACCTTGCTGTTGCGCATGAATACTTCATTCACGTGCGCGAGCGCGTCGGCCTCGACATCGCCAGCCTCGGCAATTCGCATCCATTGGTAAAGACCGTCGATGGCGGCGACGACGATGCGCTGCATCAGCTGCTGGCGGAAAGGCGGCAGGAACTGGGACTGGATTTCCTGAACTTCCTCGACGCCAGCGGCCGTATCGAAGCCTCGTCCTCGACCCCGGCCACCATACAGAAACCGGCCGAAGCCACGTGGCCGGTGGTGCTGAGCGCGATGCGCGGCCAGAGCGGCACCGCGATCGACTTGTATTCGGAAGCGCAGTTGCGCCGCATCGCAGACAACGCGGCGCGGCAGGCGCATATTGAACTGGTGGAAACGCCGAATGCCGCGCCGACCACGCGCAAGGCGGAAACCGACGGCATGATGATCCACTCTGCCGCGCCCGTGTTCGACAGCGACGGCCGCCTGCTCGGCATACTGGAAGGCGGCATGCTGCTGAATCAGAACCTGGCTTTTGTCGATACGATGAACAACCTGGTCTATGCCGAAGGCTCGCTGCCGGAAGGCAGCGTCGGCACCGCCACGCTGTTCATCGACGACGTGCGCATCGCCACCAATGTGCGGCTGTTCGGCGACCGCCGCGCGCTCGGCACGCGCGCGTCGCAAGTGGTGCGCGACCATGTGCTCAATCACGGCAAAACGTGGCTCGATCTCGCCTTCGTCGTCAACGACTGGTACATCTCCGCCTACGAGCCGGTGATCGACAGCTTCGGCAAGCGGGTCGGCATGCTGTACGTCGGCTACCTGGAAACGCCGTTCCGCCAGGCGAAGGAAACGGCGATCGTGCTGCTGGCCGCGCTGTTCGCGCTGATCGGCGCCGGCGGCGTGTATTTCTCGCTGCGCGTGGCGCGCGACATCTACGTGCCGCTGGCCGGCATGAACCGCACGATGACGGCGGTCGAGCATGGCGACATGCACGCGCGCACCGGCATGCAGACGCGCGACGAACTCGGCAGCCTGTCGCGCCACCTCGACGAACTGCTGGACACCGTGCAGGCGCAGAATGCGGAGCTGAAAGCCTGGGGCGACGAACTCGACCGCAAAGTGGTTGAACGCACGATCGAGCTGGAAAAGACCAACAAGCTGCTGGTGCAGGCGCAACGCCAGCTGGTGATGGCGGAAAAGCTGGCGGCGATCGGCGAGATCACGGCCGGCGTCGCGCATGAAATCAACAACCCCGTCGCCGTGCTGCAGGGCAATCTCGACGTGTTGCGCGACGCGCTCGGCGAAGCGGCAAGACCGGTGCAGGGCGAACTGCAATTGATGGACAGGCAAATCCAGCGCATCAACACCATCGTCACCAAGCTGCTGCAATTCGCCAGCCCCGGCGAATTCGCCGGCTATGTCGAAGCGGTCGCGGTCGATGAGGTGGTGGCCGATTCTCTGGTGCTGGTGCGCCACCTGCTCAATCAGAGCGAGATCCAGGTCATTCATCACAAGGGCGCGAAGACCATGGTGCCGATCAATCGCGGCGAACTGCAGCAGGTGCTGATCAACCTGTTTACGAACGCGATCCACGCGATGAAGGAAGGCGGCAAGCTGACGATCGCGACCAGCGACTGGCGCGATGACAACGCGACCGCCGGCAACAGCAGCGGCAGCGGCGCCAATGGCGTCATCATCAGCGTGGCGGATACCGGTGCCGGTATCGCAAAGAAAGACTTGCCGCGCGTGTTCGATGCCTTCTTCACCACCAAGCGTCAGGGCGGCACCGGCCTCGGCCTGTCGATCAGCTACACGCTGGTCGCGCGCTACGGCGGCACGATCACGGTGAAGAGCGAGGAAGGCAGCGGCACCGAGTTCGTGGTGCGGCTGCTAGCCTGAAGCGGCGCAAGCAACGCGGTCCGCCGGCGGCCGGCAACGTAAAATAGGCGTTCGCATTCTTCCCGCCCGCACGCCATGACCATTCTGTTGTCCACTCTGAACGCCCGCTACACGCATGCCTCGCTCGGCTTGCGTTACCTGCTGGCCAACATGGGCGAACTGCGGGCGCAGACCGTGTTGCACGAACTGGTGATCGGCCTGCGCACCGCGGACGCGGTCGAACGCCTGCTGGCGCACAAGCCGCGCATCATCGGTTTCGGCGTGTACATCTGGAATGTCGAAGAAACAACGAGACTGGTCGCAATGCTGAAGCGCGTCGCGCCGGAGGTGACGATCGTGCTGGGCGGCCCCGAAGTCTCCCACGAATCGAACGAGCAGCAGATCGTGCAGCTGGCCGACTACACGATCACCGGCTGGGGCGACGTCACGTTTCCGCAGCTGTGCAAACAGATCCTGCACGGTCCCAAGCCGCTGATGAAAATCCACGCCGGCGTGCAGCCGCCGCTGGACGACATCAGGCTGCCCTACGACTTGTACACCGACGAAGACATCGCGCATCGCACGCTGTACGTCGAAGCTTCGCGCGGCTGCCCGTTCAAGTGCGAGTTCTGCCTGTCCTCGCTGGACAAGACCGCCTGGCCCTTCGATCTCGACCGCTTTCTAGGCGAACTGGAAACGCTGCATGCGCGCGGCGCGCGCCTGTTCAAGTTCGTCGACCGCACCTTCAACCTGAACATCAAGTCGAGTTTGAAGATCATGCAGTTCTTTCTCGACAAGCTGGCCGTGCATCCCGACGATCCTGTCTATGCGCATTTCGAAGTGGTGCCCGACCATCTGCCCGATGCGCTGAAGGACAGCATCCGGCAATTTCCTCCCGGCACGCTGCAGTTCGAGATCGGCATCCAGAGCTTCAACCCCGAGGTGCAGACGCTGGTCAGCCGCAAGCAGAACAACGAGAAGGCAGCCGACAACATCCGCTGGCTATGCGAACACTCGCACGCGCACCTGCACGTGGACCTGATCGCCGGCCTGCCCGGCGAGGACATCGCCAGCTTCGCGCGCGGCTTCGACCAACTGGTCGCGCTGGCGCCGCATGAAATCCAGTTCGGCATCCTGAAGCGGCTGCGCGGTACGCCGATCATCCGGCATACCGAACCGTACAAGCTGGTGTTCGATCCGGCGCCGCCGTACGCGATTCTCGCCACCGACCGCATCGCCTTTCACGACATGCAGCGGCTGGTGCGCTTCGCGCGCTATTGGGACCTGATCGCGAACTCGGGGCGCTTTGTCAACACGCTGCCATTCATCCTGAAACGCGCGGAAAGCGGTTCGGCCTTCGACAGTTTCATGGCCTTGTCCGATTGGCTTTACGAAAAAACCGATGCGACCCATCGCATCGCGCTGGAAAAGCTGGCGGCGCTGGTGACGCAATGGCTGGCCGAGCAGGGCATGCCGCCGGCGCAGGCAAAAGCGCTCGTGCGCAGCGATCAGGCAGGACAGGGGAAAGAGAAAGCGCTGGAAACCCGAATCGAACCAGCCTTGCCGCAACGGCAGGCGCGGCACCTGGCCGCTGCGGGTTGACGCAAGGGATTACGCCGCGCGCTTGCGCCAGTTGTCGATCAATTGCGCCGCGGCCGGATCAAGCGCATCGGCCGGCAGCGTAGTCGCATGGTGGAAGATCATCAGCGCATACCACTTCGCCAGTACATCGACTTCCGGCGACAGCGCGCGTTCCTCGCCGCTGGAAGGGCGACATGCCCGCCAGTAATTGATCGCCTCTTCGAGTTCGCTCAATGTGATATCCATGTCACGCATTGTACGCGGCGGCGACCGTGGGCGGGCCGGGCGTCGATACGTCGGGCGTCGATATGCCACGCGTCGCTACGCCGGACGCGGGTGGGCCGGACGCCGCGTACAATACAGAATCATCCCCAGGAGCAGGTTTCATGCGCCGCAGCCGGTTTCAAAAATACATCCCGACCTCGCAGACGATCAGGAGCAATCGCTTCCTGAAACCCTTCAGCCGCTACCTGGACCGCCATTTCCTGTGGCAATTCAATCGCCGCGGCGTGGCCGGCGGACTGGCGGTCGGCCTGTTCGTCGGCATCCTGGTGCCTTTCGCGCAAATCCTGTTCGGCGCAATCGGCGCCATCCTGCTGCGCGTCAACCTGCCGGTCGCCGCGTTCGCCACCTTCGCCACCAATCCGTTCACGGTGCCGCCGCTGTATTACGCCGCGTACCGGCTCGGCAACATGTTGATGAACAACGGCAATGCCGATGCGCCGATGCGCATGGCGGACAAGGTTGCGCGTGAACAGGGCGTGGTCGCGCACTGGTTCACCAACCTGCTGGAATGGCTGCACAACGTCGGACCGCAGCTGATGATCGGCCTGGCGGTGATCGCCAACGTCTCCGCGCTGATGGCCTACGTGCTGGTCAATCTGGCCTGGCACCTGCGGGCGCGCTATCGCTGGCACAAGCGGCGCGTGCGCCGCTTGTAGACCGCAGTCATTTCTGCAGCTTGCCGCTCATCGGCCGGTCGCTGGAGCGGGTCGGATCGCGGTCGGTCGGATCGTTCCTGTTGTTGCCCATGCGGTTCGCCTGCGCATTGCCGGAAAAGTCATCCGAAAATTCGGACGACACCGGATCCGGCCGGTTCTCGTTGCGCTTGGTATCGGCGCTCAGATTCTTGCCCGCTTTTTCCGCCTCGGCCAACTGCGGCTTGTGATTGATATCGGAGTCCTCAACATCCGTGGTCGGCACTCCCAGCTTGTTCACTGACATGGCGTTTTCCTCCTTGCATGAAAACTTCAGTGTACGAAGCCTGCGGCGTCCGACATATCGGAAAGCGCGGTGACCTTCTGTCAGATAAGGCCAACTGCGAAGTTACGCTGCGGCAAACGCGAAAGTGCCGGACGCGGTACCATGCTGTGCCGTACTTTCGTGCCGCATCATGTCATCCCGCCCCGCTCCCCCTGCTGCTTCTCCTGCTTCCTCCACTCCGCTCGGCACCGCCGGCCTGATCGTCCTGCTGGCCGGACAACTGCTGCCGCAAATCGATTTTTCCATCGTCAACGTCGCGCTCGATGCGATCGCGCAAACCTTTCACGCCAGCGCGACCGAGCTGGAACTGATCGTCGCCGTGTACGGCGTGGCGTTCGCGGTCTGCCTCGCGATGGGCGGGCGCCTCGGCGACAACTTCGGGCGCCGCAAACTGTTCCTGTGGGGCGTGCAGCTGTTCGGCGTGGCATCGCTGCTGTGCGGCTTCGCCGGTTCGATCTGGATGCTGCTGGCGGCACGCGTGCTGCAGGGCGTCGGCGCCGCGCTCATCGTGCCGCAGATTCTCGCCACCATCCACGTCGGCCTGTCCGGGCATGCGCACTCGCGCGCAATCGGGTACTACGGCGCGATCGGCGGGCTGGCTTTCATCGTCGGCCAGGTGTTCGGCGGCTTCCTGGTGTCGGCTGACATCGCCGGTCTCGGCTGGCGCAGCGTGTTCCTGATCAACCTGCCGATCTGCATCGCCCTGCTGTTCGCCACGCCGCGCTGGATTCCGGAAACTAGGCGCGCGCACAAGACCGATATCGACTGGGCCGGCACGGGTGTGCTGGCGCTCGTGATCCTGTGCCTGCTGCTGCCGCTGGCGTTGGGCCCGGTGCGCCACTGGTCATGGCCGTATATCGCGCTGCTGGTCGCGGTGCTGCCGCTGCTGGCAGGCTTGCGGCGCATCGAGCTGAACGAGGAAAAACGCGGCGCGCATCCGCTGCTGCCGCCGGCATTGCTGCGGCTGGCCAGCGTGCGCTTCGGCCTGCTGATCGCGGTGCTGTTCTTTTCCTGCTGGGCCGGCTTCATGTTCGCGCTGGCGCTGACGCTGCAAAGCGGCGCGGGCCTGACGCCGCTGCAGGCCGGCAATGCCTTCATTGCGTTGGGCGCCTCGTATTTCGTGTCGTCGCTGACCACGGCGCGCGTGGCGGCGCGGCTGGGCAAGGCGCCGACGCTGATGCTCGGCTGCGCGGTCCAGATGACCGGTCTGCTGATGCTGATGCTGACGATGAAGCTGGTGTGGCCGCATCCCGGCGTCGCCAACCTGATTCCGGCCACGGTGCTGATCGGCGCCGGACAGGCGATGATCGTCAGCAGCTTTTTCCGCATCGGGTTGGCCGATGTGCCGATGGAGCAGGCCGGCGCCGGCAGCTCGATGCTGTCGACCGTGCAGCAGGCGTCCTTCGGTCTTGGGTCCGCATTGCTCGGTTCGGTGCTGACGCAGACGCTGCACCTGGGCGGCACCTACCTGCACGCAATCGTCGCCGCGCTGGGCGCCGAGTTTTGCATCATGGCGATGCTGCTGATCAGCGCCGTGTTCTACTATCGCCGCCATGAGCGGCAGCCGGGGATACGCTAGTTTGGCGCTAGGCCGCTGCCGCGCTGCCGCCCTGTTTGCGATAGCGCCCGGGCGTGATACCCATGCTTTGCTGGAAAGCCTTGCCGAACGCCGCTTCGGATTGATAGCCGACTTCCATGCCGATGTCGGCGGCGCTGCGCTGCGTCTGCAACAGCAGGTTGCCGGCCAGCGTCATGCGCACCTGCGTCAGGAATTCCAGCACCGTCATGCCGGCGCAGTCGCGAAAGCGCCGCGCATAGGTGGCGCGCGACATCGCCGCCTTTTCTCCCAGCTCGGCAATCGTCCAGTCGCGGCCGGGCTCGGCCAGCAGCGCTTGCACTGATGACGCCAGCCGCGCGTCGGACAGCAGCGTCAGCATGTTGGCCGCATCCGGATGCTGTTCGCCGTAGCCGCGCAAGGCCATCGTGAAC
>DATMTZ010000104.1:0-5393 GCA_035563975.1 Oxalicibacterium sp.
CGGTCGACAAGAAATCGATCAAGTCCGCGAACGTGTCGTCGACCTGGCAGGACGATGCGAAGAAGCGCCCCGGCGGCCTGAAGACCCGCGGCAATACCGGCGGCGGTCGCGACGGCTGGCGCGCAGGACCGAAAGGTCGCCGCCAATCGCATGGCGACGATCGCGAAAGCAATTTCCAGGTGCCGACCGAGGCGATCGTCAAGGATGTGTACGTTGGCGAGACCATCACTGTCGCCGAGCTGGCGCACCAGATGTCGGTCAAGGCGTCTGAAGTCATCAAGCAGTTGATGAAGCTGGGCCAGATGGTCACCATCAACCAGGTGCTGGACCAGGAAACCGCGATGATCGTGGTCGAGGAAATGGGCCACACCGCGCATGCGGCCAAGCTGGACGATCCGGAAGCATTGCTGACCGGTGGCGAAGAACATACGGATGCCGAGCAACTGCCACGCGCGCCTGTCGTCACCGTCATGGGTCACGTCGATCACGGCAAAACCTCGCTGCTCGACTACATCCGCCGCGCCAAAGTGGCGTCCGGCGAAGCGGGCGGCATTACGCAGCACATCGGCGCCTATCACGTCGAAACGCCACGCGGCATGATCACCTTCCTCGACACGCCGGGCCACGAAGCGTTTACCGCGATGCGTGCGCGCGGTGCGAAGGCAACCGATATTGTGATTCTGGTAGTGGCTGCCGACGACGGCGTGATGCCGCAGACGAAAGAGGCGATTGCGCACGCCAAGGCGGCCGGCGTGCCGCTGGTGGTGGCGATCAACAAGATCGACAAGCAGGGCGCAAATCCCGACCGCGTCAGCCAGGAATTGATTGCCGAACAAGTGGTGCCGGAAGAATACGGCGGCGATTCGCCGTTCGTGCCGGTTTCCGCTAAAACCGGACAGGGCATCGACAGCCTGCTGGAGCAGGTGCTGCTGCAGGCAGAAGTGCTGGAACTGAAAGCACCGGTCGATGCGCCTGCGCGCGGTCTGGTGGTGGAAGCCAAGCTCGACAAGGGCCGCGGCCCGGTTGCGACGATCCTGGTGCAGGCTGGAACGCTGAAGCGCGGCGACGTCGTGCTGGCCGGTTCGGCTTACGGTCGCGTACGTGCGATGCTGGACGAAAACGGCAAGGCAATTTCCGAGGCGGGACCATCGATCCCGGTCGAGATCCAGGGTCTGACCGAAGTGCCGAACGCCGGTGAAGAAGTCGTGGTGATGACGGACGAGCGCAAGGCGCGCGAGATCGGCTTGTTCCGCCAGGGCAAGTTCCGCGACGTCAAACTCGCGAAGCAGCAGGCGGCCAAGCTGGAGAACATGTTCGAGAACATGGGCGAAGGTGAGGTCAAGAATCTGCCCCTCATCATCAAGACCGATGTGCAGGGTTCGCAGGAAGCGCTGGTCGGTTCGCTGCAGAAACTGTCGACGAGCGAAGTGCGCGTGCAGGTCGTGCACGCAGCAGTCGGTGGCATCAGCGAGTCGGACGTCAACCTTGCGGTGGCATCGAAGGCCGTCATCATCGGCTTCAATGCGCGCGCCGATGCATCGGCACGCAAGCTGGCGGAAGCCAATGGCGTCGACATCCGTTACTACAACATCATTTACGATGCGGTGGACGAGATCAAGGCGGCGATGTCCGGCATGCTGGCGCCGGAGAAGCGTGAACAGGCGCTGGGTCTGGTCGAGATTCGCCAGGTCATCCTGGTCAGCAAGGTCGGCGCGATTGCCGGCTGCTACGTGCTCGAAGGTCTGGTGCGCCGCGGTGCATCGGTCCGCCTGCTGCGCGACAACGTCGTGGTGTGGACTGGCGAACTCGATTCGCTGAAGCGCTTCAAGGATGACGTGAAGGAAGTGAAGTCCGGCTTCGAATGCGGCCTGACGCTGAAGAACTTCAACGACATCAAGGAAGGCGACCAGCTCGAGGTCTTCGAAGTTCAGGAAGTCGCCCGCACGCTGTAATGACAAGGGAGGCCAGGCGCCTCCCTTCTTTCTCTTATCGGTGCGTCATCCGCCTTCAGGCTGCTGGCGCAGCATTGAATGCGGACATCGATCATGGCCAAGCACAGTAAATCCATTCCCGGACGCGGATTGCGCGTCGCCGACCAGATTCAGCGCGATCTGGCGGAGCTGATCGCCTACGAATTGAAGGATCCGCGCGTCGGCATGATCACGATCACCGAAGTGCAGGTCACGCCCGACTACGCGCACGCCAAGGTTTTTTTCACGACGCTGGTGGACAACCCGGACGCGATTCGCAAGACGCTGGCCGGCTTGCAGGCGGCATCCGGTTATCTGCGCAAGGAACTCGGCCGCCGGCTGACCATTCATACGCTGCCCGAGCTGCATTTCGTCCATGACACATCGACTGCACGCGGCATCGAAATGTCGAAGCTCATCGACGAAGCGAATGCTTCGCGCGCGGCAGATGCGGAAGAGTGATCGCCGTCGCTCTCCGTTTTCCACTCCTTAGTCCCGCCACGCGGCGGGAACAATGCTTTCACGAGATTCCATGGCGCTTTCCCAAGCCAAACGCAAACGCGTACCTGTCCACGGTGTGCTGCTGCTCGATAAGCCGGCTGGCCTGTCCAGCAATGATGCGTTGATCAAGGCGAAACGCCTGCTGAATGCGGAAAAGGCGGGGCACACCGGCACGCTTGACCCGTTCGCGACCGGCCTGTTGCCGTTGTGCTTCGGCGAAGCGACGAAGTTCGCGCAGGACCTGCTGGAGGCAGACAAGACCTATGAAACGGTCGTGCATCTCGGCGTGACGACAACCACCGGCGACACCGAAGGCGACGTGGTCGACACGCGCGAAGTCACGGTGACGCGGGCGCAGATCGAAGCGATCCTGCCGCAATTCACCGGCAGTATCCAGCAGGTGCCGCCGATGTATTCGGCGCTCAAGCGCGACGGCAAGCCGCTGTACGAATATGCGCGCGCCGGCGTGACGCTGGAGCGCGAAGCACGCGCTGTCACCATCCATGCGCTCGAACTGCTGCAGTATCAAGCGCCGCTGCTGCGTTTGCGTGTGCGCTGCAGCAAAGGGACCTACATCCGCGTGCTCGGCGAAGACATTGGCGCGGCGCTCGGTTGCGGTGCGCATCTGCAGGCACTGAGGCGCATTCAGGTCGGCACGCTCGATATGGCAAACGCGCTGACGCTGGAGCAGCTGGTTACGCACGAAGAAGCGACGCGGCCGGACTTGCTGGCGCCGGTTGACGCCCTGCTGCATTCCTTTCCCGCCATCCATCTGACGGAAGAACTGGCGCGGCGCTTCCTGCACGGGCAGCGGCTGGCCTTGGGAAAGGAAGACCTCGCTTTGCCGCAAGGCGAGGGGCGCGTGCGTGTTTATCGGCATGCCGATAATCAATTACTCGGTACCGGATTGCTGCAGGCCTTCGATGTGCTGGCGCCGGAACGCCTGATTTCCACGCAGCCAAGCTGAGTCATCACGCCGTCATGTCGGTCGCGCATGCTGGCGGGCAAATCGCGCCGAAAACTTGAAACGTCGCATTGCGGCGTTTCGTCGTGACAAAAATCGCTAAAAAATCGCCGGCAACTCATTGAAATTCCAAGGTTTTCCCTGATTTGGGAGACGTCCGCGTGCTATAATGCGCGGTTTCCCAATCGGTTTCTCACGCTTCAGCCAAGAACATGTCAAATTCAAAACGCGCCATCCGCAACATCGCCATCATCGCCCACGTCGATCACGGCAAAACCACGCTCGTCGATCAACTGCTGCGCCAGTCCGGCACCTTCCGCGAAAACCAGCAAGTCGATACGCGCGTGATGGATTCGAACGACATCGAAAAGGAACGTGGCATCACGATTCTGTCGAAGAACTGCGCGGTCGAGTACAAGGGCACGCACATCAACATCGTCGATACCCCGGGACACGCCGACTTCGGCGGCGAGGTGGAGCGCGTGCTGTCGATGGTCGACAGCGTGCTGCTGCTGGTCGATGCGCAAGAAGGTCCGATGCCGCAGACGCGCTTCGTCACGCGCAAGGCGCTGGCGCTGGGTTTGAAGCCGATCGTCGTCGTCAACAAGATCGACCGTGAAAATGCGGATCCGCAAAAAGCCGTGAATGCGACCTTTGAGCTGTTCGACAAGCTCGGCGCCACGGACGAGCAGCTGGATTTCCCTATCGTCTATGCATCGGGCTTCAAAGGCTACGCCGGTCTGGAAGACACCGTGCGCGAAGGTAACATGGAGCCGCTGTTCGACGCCATCCTGGAACACGTTCCTGCGCGTGAAGATGATCCGGACGGTCCTCTGCAATTGCAGATCACCTCGCTGGAATATTCGTCGTACGTCGGCAAGATCGGCGTTGGCCGTATTCTGCGCGGACGCATCAAGCCATTGCAGGACGTCGTCTGGATGAACGGTCCGGAAGACAAGCCGACCAAGGCCCGCATCAATCAGGTTCTGACTTTTAAGGGACTGGACCGCGTGCTGGTTGACGAAGCGCTGGCTGGCGACATCGTGCTGATCAACGGTATCGAGGAAATTGGTATTGGCAGCACGATTTGCGCGCCGGATACCCCGGACGCCTTGCCGATGCTCAAGATCGACGAGCCGACGCTGACCATGAACTTCATGGTCAACAGTTCGCCGCTGGCCGGTCGTGAAGGCAAGTTCGTCACGACGCGTCAGATCCGCGATCGTCTGGAAAAGGAATTGAAGTCCAACATGGCGTTGCGCGTCGTGCAGTCGCCGGACGACGATTCGACCTACGAGGTTTCGGGTCGTGGCGAGTTGCACCTGACGATCCTGATCGAGAACATGCGCCGCGAAGGCTTTGAACTTGCCGTCTCGCGTCCGCGCGTGGTGTTCAAGATGGTCGACGGCGTGCGCCACGAACCGTACGAAAACCTGACAGTCGACGTCGAAGAAGCCAACCAGGGCGGCGTGATGGAAGAACTGGGTCGCCGTCGCGGCGATCTGCAGAACATGGAGCCGGACGGCAAGGGACGCGTTCGCCTCGAATATCGCATTCCGGCGCGTGGCCTGATCGGTTTCCAGGGTGAATTCATGACGCTGACGCGCGGTACGGGATTGATGAGCCACGTGTTCGACACCTACGCGCCGGTAGACAACAGCAAGGGCGAACTTGGCGGCCGTCGCAACGGCGTGCTGATTTCGCAGGACGACGGCACCGCCGTTGCCTACGCGATCTGGAAACTGCAGGATCGCGGCCGCATGTTCGTCAACCACAACGACCCGGTTTACGAGGGCATGATCATCGGCATCCATTCGCGCGAGAACGACCTGGTCGTGAACCCGATCAAGGGCAAGCAATTGACCAACGTGCGTGCATCCGGCACCGACGAAGCGGTGCGCCTGGTGCCGCCAATCGAGTTGTCGCTCGAATATGCGGTGGAGTTCATCGATGATGAC
>DATMTZ010000105.1:0-3110 GCA_035563975.1 Oxalicibacterium sp.
CCTTCCGTGCGGCAGACGAAAAAAAAGCGCGGTAATCCGCGCTTTTAATTGATCCGCCCGTTTCAGTGAGCGGATGGAAAGAACACCTGCTCGCCATTGATCTTGTAGTTCGCGATCATCTTCTGTCCCTCCGCAGAGGTAATCCAGTCGATCAGCTGCATCGCGCCTTTGTAGTTGATGTCCTTATACTTGGCAGGATTTACCGCAATGATGCCGTAAGGGTTGAACATCTTTTTGTCGCCTTGCACCATGATGTTCAGGCCGGTTTTGGCACGATAGGCACCAAAGGTTGCGCGATCGGTCAGCGTATAGGCTTGCATTTCGCCAGCCATCGTCAGCACTTCGCCCATGCCGAGACCGGCGGAAACATAATTGCTGCCTTCAGGTTTGACATTGACGGCCTTCCAGTAGGATTTCTCCATCACGTCCGTGCCCGAATTGTCGCCACGCGAAATGAATTTCGACTTGGTGTCGGCAATTTTCTTCATCGACGCGAGCACGTCCTTACTGCCCTTGATGCCGGCCGGATCGCTGGCAGGCCCAACGATGATGAAGTCGTTATACATCACGTCGCGGCGGTTGACGCCGTGGCCTTCGGCCACGAACTTGTCTTCCAGCGAGCGTGCGTGAACCAGCGTGACGTCGACGTCACCGTTCTTCGCCAGTTCCAGCGCCTTGCCTGTGCCGACCGCAATCACCTTGACCTTGGAATTCGTTTTGGCTTCAAAGGCAGGCAGCAGGTATGGCAGCAGGCCGGAATTGTCGGTGCTTGTCGTGGTCGACATGCGAATGATCTGTTGCGCGAAGCTGGCTGGCGACACCAGTAGTGCGGCCAGCGCAACGGCGGCGATACGGAATACGGTTCGTCGAAACATCTTATTTCCCCTATATAAAACAAAATAATGCTGCGTCCGGATGATAGCGCAGCCCCAACGAATGGTGCCTGTTCATTCTTGGCATTAAACGAGCTTGTGCGTGCGTATGGCTTCCAGAACGATACCCTTCAAGCCGCTGTCTTCATGCTGCGTGATGTGATTCATCAACGCAGCACGCATGCGCGGATCCCAGGTGCGCTTCAGGTGGCCGACGATTTCTTCCTCGGATTTCTTGCGATCTTTCATCGATTCGAAAAAATCGCCAATCTGGTTCGCCATCGTCACCAGCGTATCGATATTGTTGCCGCTCATTGCTATTCCTTCGTTTAGTTATGCTTGTTTCGAGCCATCGCGAATCAGCCTGTGTGACTGCGCGTAGACCACGTGACTGGTATCGCGGACGAAGCCGACCAGCGTGACATTGGCGTCTTCGGCGAGACGGATGGCCAGACTGGTCGGAGCAGAAATCGCGGCAAGAAAACTGATTCCCATCGTTGCCGATTTTTGCACCATCTCGTAACTGGCCCTGCTCGTGATCAACGCGGCACCGCTGGCAAAATCGCGCTCTTGTTCCGCCATGGCGCCGATCAGTTTATCCAGTGCATTGTGCCGGCCGACGTCCTCGCGCACGAGGTCGACGCTGCCGTCGGTATTCATCCAGGCCGCTGCATGCGTCGCGCCGGTATGACGCTGGAGCCGCTGCATGGCTTTCATCGCTCTCATGCCGGCATGAATCTGTGCTGCCGAAAACCTGGCTGTGCCAACCGTCGCGGCCGGCTGGCGTATCGCCTGCTGCAAGGTTTCTGCGCCGCACAGGCCACAACCGGTACGGCCGGTCAGATTGCGCCGCTTGTCCTTCAATGCGACAAACCGTTCGCTGGCGATCTGCATCTGCACCTGAATGCCTTCGCATCCCGTCACCACTTCGCAATCGTAGAGTTGCGATTTGTCCTGCAGGATGCCTTCGCTGAGCGAAAAACCCAGCGCGAAATCCTCCAGATCGTACGGCGACGCCATCATCACGGCATGCGAAATCCCGTTGTACTCCAGCGCAACGGGTACTTCGTCCGCGACTTCGTCCTCGCAGATCTGGCGCCGGTCCGCATCCCACTTTTCAACAGGGACACGTACCAGCGCACTCAGTTCGTCATCAGAGACTGCATTCATCGCAGGACCTCGGTTTTCTCCGCCTCGTTACTTCGCTGCCGTCAGTTCGTCATTGCGCGGAATCATCTTCGTGCTCGCAAAGCTTTCCTGCTCGGCATTGAAACGGTTGTAGGCGCGTTGCCATTCGGACGGCTGCGTCACCGGCGTGACCTGCACCGCAGTCACCTTGTACTCCGGACAATTGGTCGCCCAATCCGACGAGCTGGTTGTGATCACGTTCGCGCCTGATTCAGGGAAGTGGAACGTGGTGTAGACCACACCCGGCTGGATGCGTTCGGTGATCTCGGCGCGCAGCACGGTCTGGCCGGCGCGCGAAGTGATGCCGACCCAGTCGTCCTGCTTGATACCGCGCTCCGCCGCATCGTCCGGATGAATTTCCAGGCGATCCTCGCTGTGCCACATGTTGTTGAAGGTGCGGCGGGTTTGCGCACCGACGTTGTATTGCGACAGGATGCGGCCTGTGGTCAGGATCAGCGGGAAGTCCTTGTTGGTCCTCTCGCCGCTGCCGAAATACTTGGTGTTGATGAAACGGCCCTTGCCTCGCACGAATTCCTGGATATGCATGGTCGGCGTGCCTTCCGGCGCTTCCTCATTGCATGGCCACTGGATGCTGCCGCCCAGTTCATCGATGCGCTTGAAGCTGACGCCGGTGAAGGTGGGCGTCAGCGAAGCAATCTCGTCCATGATTTCGCGTGGATGCTTGTAGTTCATCGGGTAGCCCAATGCGTTCGACAGCATCTGCGTGACTTCCCAGTCGCCGTAACCGGATTTCGGCGGCATCACCTTGCGCACGCGCGAGATGCGGCGTTCGGCATTGGTGAAGGTGCCGTCCTTTTCCAGGAACGACGAACCGGGCAGGAAGACATGCGCGTACTTTGCAGTCTCGTTCAGGAAGATGTCCTGCACGATGATGCATTCCATCGCTTCCAGTGCGGCCGTCACGTGCTGCGTGTTCGGGTCCGACTGCACGATGTCCTCGCCTTCGCAGTACAGGCCCATGAACGTGCCCTCCATGGCGGCATCGAACATGTTCGGAATGCGCAGGCCCGGTTCCGGGTCCAGCTTGCA
>DATMTZ010000106.1:0-6203 GCA_035563975.1 Oxalicibacterium sp.
ACAGCACGTCGCCCGGCGGTCCGCTGCTGCGCCGCCTGCGGCGAGGCCAGGAAGCTCACGGCTGCCGCGATATCCTCGGGCGCGCCCAGACGGCCCAGCGGGATTTGCTGCAGCAGCGCGGCGGTCTGCTCTTCGCCCAGCACCTTGGTCATATCGGTATCGATGAAACCCGGCGCCACGCAGTTGACCGTAATGTTACGGCTGCCGATCTCGCGCGCCAGCGCGCGGCTCATGCCGGCAACGCCGGCTTTCGCGGCCGCATAATTCATCTGACCGGGGTTGCCGGTGGAACCGACCACCGAAGTGATATTGATGATACGGCCCTGCCTGGCTTTCATCATGCCCCGCAACACCGCGCGCGACAAGCGGCCGACGGCGGTCAGGTTGGTCGAAATGACGCTATCCCACTCCTCGTCCTTCATGCGCATCGCCAGTTGGTCCTGCGTGATGCCGGCGTTGTTGACGAGAATCGTGACTGCGCCGAACTCCTTCTGGATTTCGTCGATCACGGCGGCACAACGGCCTGCATCGTTAACGTCCAGCACGATGCCCTTGCCTTGCGCACCCAGGTATTCCGAAATGGCGGCAGCGCCGGCTTCCGACGTGGCGGTGCCGATGACCTTGGCGCCGCCGTCCGCCAGCGACTTCGCGATGGCGCGTCCGATGCCGCGCGAAGCGCCCGTCACCAGTGCAATTTGACCTTCCAGATTTTTTGTTGCGTTTGTCATTTCAGAGTCTCCAGAACCATATTCAAGGACGCCTGGTCGATGATGGCATGACCGGTCAGCTCGCCATTGATGCGCTTGGTCAGGCCGGCCAATACCTTGCCAGGACCACATTCGACCACATCGCGCACGCCCATCCCGGCCATTTTTTGCACCGACTCGACCCAGCGGACCGGATTGGCGGCCTGACGCACCAGCGCGTCCTTGATGCCGTCGACCTCGTTGACGATCGCAACATCGACGTTGTTGATCAACGGAATCTGCGGCGCGCTGAAATTGAGGCCTGCGAGATATTCGCGCAGACGGTCGGACGCCGGCTGCAGCAGCGAAGAATGGAAAGGTGCAGATACCGGCAGCGGCAACGCGCGCTTGGCGCCCTTGGCCTTGGCTGCCTCGCAGGCTCGATCGATCGCCGCCTTGTGGCCGGCGATCACGACCTGGGCCGGCGCATTGAAATTGACCGCCTCGACGATCTCTCCCTGCGCCGCCTCGGCACACGCAGCCAGCACATCGGCATCGGATAAACCAAGAATCGCCGCCATGCCGCCCTGCCCGACGGGCACCGCTTCCTGCATCGCCTTTGCACGAAAACGCACCAGCGGTACGGCATCCTTGAACGCAATCACGCCGGCCGCGACCAGCGCCGAATATTCGCCGAGGCTGTGGCCTGCAACGACCGTGGGGCGCGGGCCGCCGGCGTCGAGCCATGCGCGATACATCGCGACCGCGGCGGTCAGCATGACCGGCTGCGTATTCGTTGTGAGATCGAGATCTTCTTTCGGGCCTTCCGCGATCAGTTTTGCCAGATCGAACTGCAGGGCATCGGACGCTTCTGCCAGGGTCTGCTTGACGACGGCGTTGTCGGCGAATCCGTTCAGCATGCCGACGGCTTGCGATCCCTGGCCTGGGAAGACAAATGCAAAAGTGCTCATACGCTTATTCGTGAATAAAGAGAGTGGGAATTACATGCGCACGAGTGCGGCACCCCAGGTGAAGCCGCCGCCGACGCCTTCCATCATGACGTTCTGACCCGGTTTGATGCGACCGTCGCGTACGCCGGTATCCAGCGCGAGTGGGATCGACGCCGCCGACGTATTGCCGTGCTGGTCGACCGTGACGATCATCTTGTCCATGCCGAGGCCGAGCTTTTTCGCCGTACCCTGCATGATGCGGATATTCGCTTGGTGCGGCACGATCCAGTCGACTTCGGATGCATCCATTTTCGCGATCTGCAGCGCTTCGTTCGCCACCTTGTCGAGCAGGCCGACCGCGAGTTTGAAGACCGCCTGGCCGTCCATGTACATGAAGGCACTGCCTTCGATCGCGCCGTTGCTGATCTTGCCCGGGCCGCACAGGATGTCTCCATGATGGCCGTTTGCATGCAGCTTGGTTGCCAGCACGCCGGGTTCGTTGGAAGCCGACATCACGACCGCGCCGGCACCGTCGCCAAACAGCACGCAGGTGGTGCGGTCCTGGAAATCGACGATGCGCGAAAACACTTCGGCACCGATCACCAGCACGTTCTTGTGCGCGCCGGCCTTGATGAAATTGTCGGCGGTGGTCATCGCATAGACGAAACCGCTGCACACTGCCTGTACGTCGAGCGCGGCACAATCATTGGTGACGCCGAGCTTGCGCTGCACCACGCAGGCCGTGCTCGGGAAGCCGCCGAAGAAATCCGGTGTCGACGTCGCCAGGATGATCAGGTCGATGTCATTCGGCGCCAGCTTCGCCATGTCGAGCGCGCGCCGGGCCGCTTCGACAGCGAGATCGCTTGACTGCATGTCGGCATCGGCATAGTGGCGCGCTGAGATGCCGCTGCGCGACACGATCCATTCGTCGGACGTTTCGATACCCTGCTTCGCGAGCTGGTCTGCCAGTTGCTGATTGGTGACACGGTTGGGAGGCAGGAAGCTGCCGGTCCCGATGATTTTGCTGTAGAGAGTCATGCGGTTTTCTGTTCTATTGATTCTGTTGCGCCGGTTGCATCCGGCGTCGTTGCCGCCTGCGGCATGAAGTCCGCGATCTTGGTCGAGATGCCCGTCAGCACATCATGTTTGGCCGCCTCGAACGCGCGTCGAATCGCCCATTGATAGCCGTAGGCATCTGCGCCGCCATGGCTCTTGAAGACAAGTCCCCGCAAACCGAGCAGGCAGCCGCCATTGTAGCGGGAAGGATTGAGCCTTTGCGAAATCGCTTTCAAGGCGCCGCGCGCGATCAGCGCGCCCAGCATGTTCAGCGGACTGCGCTTGAATTCGGTGGTGAGCACGCTCTTGACGAAGCGCCCCAAACCTTCCGACGCCTTCAGCGTGACGTTGCCGACAAAGCCATCGCACACCACGATATCGGTGGTGCCCTTGAAGATGTCGTTGCCCTCGACATTGCCGTAGAAATTCAGCACGCCCTTTTGATGATCAGCGCGCAGCAACTCGGCCGTCTGCTTGACGACGTCGTTGCCCTTGATGTCTTCCTCGCCGACGTTCAGCAGGCCGACCGAAGGCTTGGGCTTGTTTTCGACCGCGGATACCAGCGCCGAACCCATCAATGCGAACTGGTGCAGATGCCGCGGTTCGCAATCGACATTGGCGCCCAGGTCCAGCATATAGGTCGGACCATCTTTTTGATTGGGGAGGATGCTGCAGATTGCGGGCCGGTCCACGCCGGGAACGGTCTTCAGGACGTAACGCGAAATCGCCATCAGCGCACCGGTATTGCCGGCTGAAACGCAGGCTTGCGCCGCGCCTTCCTTGACCAGGTTGATCGCCACGCGCATCGAAGAGTCCTTCTTGCGGCGCAGCGCCACTTCGAGCGCGTCGTCCATTTCGACGACTTCGGTCGCTTGCACGATGGACAGTCGCGGATGCTCGTTCGCCTTGTGCTTCTTCAGTTCGGCGAGAAGCAATGCATCCTGCCCGACCAGAATCAACTCGGCTTCCGGCTCGCTTTCGACAAACGCAATCGCGGCGGGAATGGTAACCGCAGGGCCGTGATCGCCGCCCATGCAGTCGATAGAGATTTTGATTGTCATTGTTTTGACTCAGTGCCTTGGTCCAGACTCATTATGAGGCCGGATCAGCTTGATTCAAAATGACGCGACACTTGTTCGGCATACGAAAAAACGGCGCGAAGTATTGCACTTGCAGCGCCGCTTTCTATGACTTGAACGGACTATTATTCGTCGTTCTTGGTCTTCAGGACTTTACGGCCGCGATAGAAGCCGTTCGGGCTGATGTGGTGACGCATGTGCGTTTCACCGGTGGTCGGCTCGACGCTCAGTTGCGGCGCAACCAGGAAGTCGTGCGAACGATGCATGCCGCGCTTCGACGGCGATTTCTTGTTTTGCTGAACAGCCATGATAACTACTCCTAAACCTTAAGTTTCAAAATTTTAACACAGCCAATCTGCAAAACTCGCTGCAGACCGGCAATTCTTGCAACAGCAAACTGAGCTGCCTCAGTTTTTCTGTTTGATATTCTTCAACACCTCAAACGGGGACGGCTTCTTCACCTCGGTCAGTGTCTCGACCGCGGCCCCGTCGGGACACATTTCATGCCTTGGCGACAGCGGCAGCGCCAGCAGGGCTTCGTCCTCGATCAGCTCCATGACCTGCATCGACTTCGAACCGACAATAACGTCAATCGACTCGTCGGCAATGGCTTCCTCGATCTGGTCCGCGTGTTCTTCGCTGTTCGCCAACAGCAATATCGATTCCGACGCGAACGCATAGTCCATCGGTTTCACGCAGCGCTGGCAAATCAGTTGCACTTGGCCTTCAACCGACATCGTCAGTTGCGGATGCCCCAGCGCATCGATCCCGCCCTGCAACGACCACCTTAAAGAGGTCGATGGATTGACGCAATCCGCCGCGAGCCTCTTCAGATCGGCAACAGGCGCTTCCCCTGTCAGCCGCTCTTTCAGCCGGCAGAATTCAAAAGCATCGATGACAACTGGAGCGCCCATAGACTGCCGACCCCGGAAAACCTGCGATAATAACAGGCTTTTTCTTTATTCGTCAAAGCCTTAGCACGTTTTTGTTGAGTGTTCATTCAAACAAGCATCAGACCATGTCATTTTCGCCTTCGTCGCCGCGGCTGATACTCGGCTCCAGCTCGATTTACCGCCGGGAATTGCTGTCCCGGCTGCGTCTTCCTTTCGACACCATGGCGCCCGACATCGACGAGACGCCGCTTGCCAACGAGGCACCCGAAGCGACGGCTTGCCGGCTGGCGCGTGAAAAGGCCGTGGCGATCGCAGCCCGTGCCCCGGGCGCGCTGGTAATCGGTTCCGATCAAGTTGCGACCCTGGACGGCGAACAGATCGGCAAACCCGGCAACCACGCCAATGCCTTGCGGCAATTGCAGAAAATGCGCGGCCGCGAAGTCGTGTTCCACACGGCCCTTTGCCTGCATGACAGCCGCCCCGGCGAGGCGCTTCCCTTCCAGCTCGACAATGTGCAAACCTTCGTGCGCTTCCGCGACCTGCCGGACCACGAGCTGGACGCTTACCTGCGCATCGAACAACCTTACGATTGCGCCGGCAGCGCGAAGAACGAAGCGCTCGGCATTGCGATCATCGAAAGAATCAACAGCAGCGATCCGACCGCGCTGACCGGTTTGCCGCTGATTGCGCTGACCGGCATGCTGCGCAAGGCCGGCGTCCGTTTCTTCGGCGCCTGACATTAACAACTCCGCACACGACAACATGCCCGGCATTCTTTATCTGATTCCCAATACGCTCGGCCAGAACGACGCCGCCGCGCTAGCACACATCCTGCCTGCCGAAGTGCAGCACATTGCATCGCGGCTGGATTACTTCATCGCGGAAAACGCCAAGACGACGCGTGCCTTTCTGAAGCTGATCGGCAACGTCGCGCCGCTGGCGAAACCGATACAGGAAATCAGCATCGCCGAATTGAACGTCAATACCGAAGCCGCCGCCTTGCCGGCGCTGCTGGCGCCCCTGCTCGACGGACGCGATGCCGGATTGATTTCCGAAGCCGGCGTACCTGCGGTGGCAGATCCCGGCGCGGACCTGGTGCGGCTCGCGCACGCGCATGGCATCCGGGTGCGTCCGCTGGTGGGTCCTTCATCTCTGTTGCTGGCAGTCATGGCCAGTGGCTTGAACGGACAGAGTTTCGCCTTCAACGGTTACCTGCCGATCGACGCACAGGCGCGCGGCAAGCGCATCAGGCAACTGGAAGAGCGTTCGCGGCAAGACCGGCAAACGCAATTTTTCATCGAAACGCCATATCGCAATGGCGCGCTGCTCGAAACGCTGTCAGCCAATTGCCATCCGAACACGCTGATCAGCATCGCGACCGATCTCAGTCTACCCTCCGAAACCGTGCGCACACAGACAGCCGCCAGATGGAAAGCTGAGCTTGCAGCAGGTCGCGTGCCCGACTTTCACAAGAAGCCGACCGTGTTCCTGTTTTTGGCAGCGTAATTTCAACGGGGTAAACGCGCGAGACGGCGATGT
>DATMTZ010000107.1:0-4118 GCA_035563975.1 Oxalicibacterium sp.
AGCGCTGGAACAGGCGCAGCGCCTGCTGGCAGAAGCGCAAAGCCTGGGCGCCGCGGACCGCGAGCGCCTGTTCGCGTACGTTGCCGGCACGCGCCGGCAGATCCTGCCCGAGCCGCAGGCGAAACTGACCGAATCCTCGCGCCTGCCGGGCCTGGACGGGCAGAAGATGTCCAAGAGCTACGGCAATTCAATCGCGCTGCGCGAGGACAAGGAAACAGTCGTCAAGAAAATCCGCACGATGCCGACCGACCCGGCGCGCGTGCGCCGCACCGACCCGGGCAACCCGGAAAAATGCCCGGTGTGGCAGTTGCATCTGGTGTATTCGGATGCGCCGACCAAGGACTGGGTGGTGAAGGGATGCACCACGGCCGGCATCGGCTGCATCGAGTGCAAGCAGCCGGTGATCGACGGTGTGCTGAAGGAACAGGAACCGATGCGCGAACGGGCGCAGCAATATCTGGACAAGCCCGAGCTGGTGCGCGAGATCCTGGCGCAGGGCTGCGCAACCGCGCGCAGGCTGGCCGGCGAAACCATGCGCGACGTGCGCGAGGCGATGGGCCTGCACTATCGCTGATGGACGCCGTTGCCAACAGCCCGATGCCGCACAGCGCGATTGATATGCCTTCGTCGTGGGTGCGTCGTTTTGCGCCGCTGATTCCCGTCGGCGAGGTGCTGGATCTGGCCTGCGGAAGCGGGCGTCACAGCCGCCTGCTGGCCAGCCTCGGACATCCGGTGCTGGCGCTCGACCGCAACGCCGAATCGCTGGCGCAAGCGGCGGGCGCGGGCATCACGACCTTGCAGCATGATCTGGAAAGCGCCGACGAGGCGGCGCGCTGGCCGTTCGCGCCGCGCCGCTTTGCCGGCGTGGTGGTCACGAATTATCTGTTTCGTCCCTTGCTGCTCTCCATCGTCGACAGCGTGGCGCCTGGGGGCGTGCTGATCTACGAAACCTTCGCCGCCGGGAATGCGGAATTCGGCAAACCGTCCAATCCGGAATTTCTGCTGGCGCACGGCGAGCTGCTGGCCCTGGCGCAGCAGTACGGATTGCATGTGCTGGCCTATGAGGACGGCTATGCCGACACGCCAAAACCGGCGATGGTGCAGCGCCTGTGCGCAATCAAGGCGCGGGCGCCGTTTTTAGCCGAAAATCTAAGGCTTTCTTAAGGCGCCGAATTTACATTCTGTTCACCGCCCGAATGCCCACGCGCACAGCCTATCCGCTACAATCTGACATTCTCCTTTTTTTGTTCGAACGCTCATCATGATTCAGGGAAGCATAGTCGCAATCGTTACTCCGATGCACGCTGACGGCACGCTCGATCTGCCCGGCCTGCGCAAGCTGATTGACTGGCATATCGCCGAAGGCACCGACGGCATCGTCATCGTCGGCACCACCGGCGAGTCGCCTACGGTATCGGTCGAGGAGCACTGCGAACTGATCAAGGTAGCGGTCGAGCACACGGCCAAGCGCATTCCTGTTATTGCCGGCACCGGCGGCAATTCCACCTCCGAAGCGATCGAGCTGACGCAATATGCGAAGGATGTCGGTGCCGACGCATCGCTGCTGGTGGTCCCGTACTACAACCGCCCGACGCAAGAGGGCATGTACCAGCATTTCAAAAAGATCGTCGAAGCGGTCGACCTGCCGGCGATCCTGTATAACGTGCCAGGCCGCACGGTGGCGGACATGGCCAATGAAACGGTGCTGCGCCTGGCGCAAGTCCCCGGCGTGATCGGCATCAAGGATGCGACCGGCAACATCGGCCGCGGCTGCGATCTGATGCGGTTGGCGCCGAAAGGCTTCGCGGTTTTCTCGGGTGACGATCCCACTGCGATGGCGCTGATGTTCTGCGGCGCCAAGGGCAATATCTCGGTGACTGCCAATATCGCGCCGCGCGGCATGCACGAACTGTGTGCCGCCGCAATGAACGGCCGTGTCGCGGAAGCGGTGGCGATCAACAACAAGTTGTTCCCGTTGCATAACAAGCTGTTCGTCGAGCCGAACCCGGTTCCGCTCAAGTGGGCGATGGCGGAAATCGGCCTGATTCCATCCGGCATGCGCTTGCCGATCGTGCCCCTCGCCAAGGAGTACCACGAGGTGGTGCGGGCGGCGATGCGCGAATCGGGTGTATTACAATAACGCCGGTTTATTCAGCGGCGATCGGCACTCGACGGCACCCAGATCCAGGCACTCACATCATCTAATCGGAAGATCCTTACATGGCTCAATGCAGTTTCGCACAGCGCGGCATCGTGGTTGCGCTCGCCCTTGCCGGTCTGGCCGGATGCAGTTCCATCAATTCGGTACTCGAACCGGGCCATATCGACTACAAAAGTGAAACCAAGGATCAGACGCCGACGCTCGAGATCCCGCCTGACCTGACGCAGCTGGAACGCGACAACCGCTATGCACTGCCGAACGCGGGCCGCGGCGTGGCGACGGCTTCCGCCTACAGTCAGCAGCAAAAGGAAACGCGCGCGCAGCCCGACGTGGTAGCGACGGTGGCGCCGAACAAGATTGGCGATATCCGCCTGGAGCGTGACGGTTCGCAGCGCTGGCTGGTGGTGAATCAGCCGCCTGAAGTACTGTGGCCGAAGGTCAAGGAATTCTGGCAGGACAATGGTTTCCTGATCGCGATCGATATGCCAAAAACAGGGGTGATGGAAACCGATTGGGCCGAGAACCGCGCCAAGATTCCACAGGATTTTCTGCGCAAGACGATTGGCAAGATTTTTGACTCCCTGTACTCCACCGGCGAGCGCGACAAGTTCCGTACGCGCCTGGAACGCGGCCCCAACGGCACGACCGAAATTTATATCAGCCATCGCGGCGCCGAAGAAGAGCTGACCGGATCTGACAAGTCGACGACGGTTTGGACTGCGCGTCCGTCTGATCCTGAACTGGAAGCGGAATTCCTCGGCCGCCTGATGACTGCGCTGGGCGTGCAGGAAGAACGCGCCAAGGCAATTGTCGCCAATCCGACAGTGGAAGCCCCGCGCGCCAAGCTGGTTCGCGGCGCGAGCGGCAATTTTGTGCAAGTCGATGAAAGCTTCGACCGCGCGTGGCGTCGCGTCGGCCTGGCGCTCGATCGCGTCGGCTTCACGGTCGAGGACCGTGATCGCAGCCAAGGTCTGTATTTCGTGCGTTACGTCGACCAGAGCGACGATGCGCAGAATACCGAGAAGAAGGGATTCCTCGGCAACCTGTTCTCCTTCGGTTCGAAGGAAGATAAGGCGAAAATCGCTGCGCGCTATCGCATTGCGGTCAAAGGCTCTGCCGATTCGAGCCAGATCGTGGTCTTGAACAGTGAAGGCAAGCCTGAAACCTCGAAGACCGGCGAACGCATCCTGTCGCTGCTGAACGATCAGCTGAAATAAGCCGGGACCTAACATGCGCAGGAGCAGGGAGGCTGGCAAATGAAGTTCGCCAGCCTCGGTAGCGGCAGCGAAGGCAATGCGCTGCTGATTTCGGCGCGCGCTGGCTCAAGCACGACGACAGTGATGCTGGATTGCGGTTTCGCCGTGCGTGAAACCGAGCGCCGCTTGGCCAGGCTGGGGCTGATGCCCGGTGAGCTCGCCGGCATCATCGTCACGCACGAACATCATGACCATATCAGCGGCGTATTCAAGTTTGCGCGCCGTCATCGTCTTCCAGTGTGGCTGACGCATGGCACACATCAGGCTGCCGTCGGACGCTGCGACGACGTCGATGTTCATCTATGCCGCGACGGCGCATCCTTCCAGGTGCGCGATCTCCAGATCCTTCCGTACACCGTGCCGCACGATGCACGCGAACCGGTGCAGTACATCGCCAGCGACGGCAATACGAAGCTTGGCATATTGACCGATGCCGGTCATGTCACGCCGCACATGGTCCAGGCGCTGGATGGGTGTGATGCCTTGATGCTCGAATGCAATCATGACCTGCAAATGCTGGCGAACTCGACTTATCCGCCGTCACTGAAGCTGCGCATAGGAGGCGAGTACGGCCACCTGTCGAACCAGGCTGCCAGCGAAATTCTCGGCAGGCTGGACAGATCGCGGCTGCGCCGCGTAGTCGGTGCGCACCTCAGCCTGAAGAACAATACGCCCGACTTGGCGCGTTCAGCACTGGAGCA
>DATMTZ010000108.1:0-2402 GCA_035563975.1 Oxalicibacterium sp.
ATCTCGGCGCCTGGCTGTACGCGAATGAACAATTCAAGGGCGACCAGACCAAGATCAAGGAATTCGTCGGCAAGCTGCTGCACAACGTCGTGAACTTCCCGACCGGCGGCCGCGGCGCCACGGTGGCTTTCGCGCAGAACAACCAGGGCGATGTGCTGCTGACCTTCGAATCGGAAGTGATCAACATCGCCAAGAGCGACGAGTTCAAGGCAGGCGGCTATGAAGTGGTGACGCCGCCGGTGTCGGTGCTGGCTGAATTCCCGGTCGCCGTGGTCGACAAGGTGGTCGATGAAAAAGGCACGCGCAAGGTGGCAACCGCCTACCTGAACTACGAATACTCGCGTGAAATCCAGCTGCTGCTGACGACCTTCAACTATCGCGTCCATCATCCGGACGTTGCCAAGGTTGTTGCCGCCAAATATCCAAAAGTGCGCCTGATCGATCCGGTCAAGGTGCTCGGCTCCTGGGATGAGATCCAGGCGACGCAGTTTGCCAATGGCGGCATCCTCGATCAGTTGCTGGCACAGCGCCGCTGACGCGCAGCGGGTTGCGAAATCGGCGGACGGCACCCGCAACCCTGGTTTACAATGCCGCACATCATCGACCATCCGCCATCGGGTGGTCGTTTGTTTTTGCGGCGCCGGCCGAATGCCGGCATCCGCGTGATGGATAACGAGTCGTGAGCAAATCCCTTTCCTTCTTCCGCAGCACACCGGTCCTGCCGGGCTTCTCGATCAGCTTCGGCCTGTCGACGCTGTATGTCAGCCTGGTGATCCTGCTGCCGATCTCTGCGCTGTTCATCTACGTCAGCGGCATGAGCTGGTCGCAGTACTGGTTCGCGATCACCGATGTGCGGGTGCTGCAGAGCTACAAGGTCACGATTGCCGGCGCCTTCTATTCCACGCTGATCGTCAGTGCAATCGGTTTCCTGCTGGCGTGGGTCATCACGCGTTACGATTTTCCCGGCCGCCGCATCATCGACTCGCTGGTCGACCTGCCCTTCGCGCTGCCGACCTCGGTGGCCGGCATCACGCTGTCCGCGCTGTTCATCCCGAGCGGCTGGCTGGGACAGTGGTTCGAACTGTTCGGCATCAAGATTTCCTACGCCTTTCCCGGCATCGTGGTCGCGATGATCTTCACCAGCCTGCCCTTCATCGTGCGCTCGGTGCAGCCGGTGCTCGAAGACATGGAAGCGGAACTGGAAGAAGCGGCGATGATGCTGGGCGCGACCAGGTGGCAAAGTTTCTGGCGCGTCGTGCTGCCGACCGTGCTGCCGGCGCTGATTACCGGTTCGTCGCAAGCCTTCATCCGCAGCCTGGGCGAGTTCGGCGCCGTGATCATGATCGCCGGGAATATTCCGTACAAGACCGAGGTGACGTCGCTGATGCTGTTCGTGCGCATGCAGGAATACAACTACCAGGCGGCCGCTGCGATCGCCTCGGTCGTACTGCTGGCTTCGCTGGTGCTGCTGTTCATCCTGCAGATCGTCGAAAGCCGCATCCTGAACAAGGGCTGAGGACAAATCATGGCAAAGGCAATCAAACGTCCCCGTCAGTTGCATCAGTGGCTGCTGATCGGCCTCGGCATCGCGCTGACAATCCTGCTGCTGGTGCTGCCGCTGGTGCTGATCTTCATGCAGGCCTTTGGCGGCGGACTGCAGCTGCTGTGGGAAAACCTGCGGCAGGACTATATGCTGAGCGCGATCCGGCTCACACTGCTGACCACCGTGCTGACCGTGCCGATCAATCTCGCCTTCGGCATCCTGCTGGCATGGTGCGTCACGCGTTACGATTTTGTCGGTCGCCGCCTGCTGGTCACCTTCGTCGAAATTCCGTATGCAACCTCGCCGGTGGTTGCCGGCTTCTGCTATCTGGTGGTGTACGGCGTCGAGGGCATCGTCGGCAAATATTTTTACGCACAGGACATCCAGCTGATGTTCGCGTGGCCGGGCATCATCATGGTGACCGTATTCGTCACCGCGCCCTACATCGCGCGCATCCTGATGCCGCTGATGGAAAAACAGGGAAGCGAAGAGGAAATCGCCGCGCTGTCGCTGGGCGCCGGCGGCTGGCAAATCTTCTGGCACGTCACGCTGCCGAACATCAAGTGGGCGCTGCTGTACGGTACCGTGATCACGAATGCGCGCGCGGTCGGCGAATTCGGCGCGGTGGCCGTGGTGTCCGGTACCATCATGAACCAGACGCTGACCTTGCCGCTGCTGGTCGAACAGTTGAACAACGACTACAAGACCGCCGCGGCTTTCACCGCCGCTGCCCTGCTCGCCTGCATGGCGCTGCTGACGCTGGTGCTGAAGACGACGATGGAATGGCGCCAGCAATGCCGCGAAGAAGCGGCGGATGTGAACGCCGCGTGAGGTAACGATAGAAAATAAAAAACGGGAC
>DATMTZ010000109.1:0-4882 GCA_035563975.1 Oxalicibacterium sp.
CTTCGCGCTCGGCCCGCGCCTGAACGCGGCCGGTCGTCTGTCCGACATGTCGCTCGGCATCGAGTGCCTGACCACGGACGACGAAGGCCGCGCCTGGGCCATCGCGCAGCAGCTCGACGAAATCAACCGCGAGCGCCGCACGATCGAAGCCGACATGCAGGAAACCGCGCTGCTGCTGCTCGACAGCTTCGATCCGCAGGACAAGACCACTATCAGCGTGTTCGACCCCGGCTGGCACCAGGGCGTGATCGGCATCGTCGCCTCGCGCCTGAAGGACAAATTCTATCGCCCCACCATCACCTTCGCCGACGCGGGCGACGGCTGGATCAAGGGCTCGGGCCGCTCGATCGCCGGCTTCCATCTGCGCGATGCGCTGGATCTGGTGTCCAAGCACGCGCCCAGCCTGATCGACAAGTTCGGCGGACACGCGATGGCGGCGGGATTGACGATGCGCGCCAGCGCGCTGGGCGCCTTCACGCAAGCCTTCGAGGCGGTCGGAAAATCGCTGCTGAGCCAGCATCAACTGCAGCGCGTGATCGAAACCGACGGCCCGCTGGAAGCCGAATACTTCACGACGCAATTCATCGAGCTGCTGGAAGGCCAGGTGTGGGGCCAGGGCTTTGCGCCGCCGCTGTTCTGCGATGAATTCCGCGTCGTTAACCAGCGCATCCTGAAGGAACGCCACCTGAAGCTGACGCTGGAAAAAAGCGGCCGCCAGTTCGACGCGATCTGGTTCAGCCACATCGAGTCGCTGCCGACCCGTGCGCGCGTCGCCTACCGGCTGGATGCCAACGAATTCAACGGCGTGACGCGCGTGCAGTTGCTGGTCGAACACGCCGAGGCGGCGGCCTGAGCGCGACGCCTGACCGCGTCAGCGCACCGGCAGGAATTGCAGGAAGGAGCCGCCGAACAGGCTCTGCACATAGTTGATGCCGGCGCGGCGGTATTTTTCGGTGACGAACTCCGCCAGCAGGTCGAGCCGGCCGACGATCTTGCCGAATTCGCGCTCGAAGCTCAGGTTGCGCCCGCCGTCGCCGATGTCGTCGGACAACAGCAGCGGCCCGCCGGCGCCGTTGCGGCGGCTGGACAGCATCCAGACCGCGATCTCGACGTTACGCGCGGCATTGTAGATATGCTGCGCATCGAGGTTGTCGACCAGGAAGAACTCGGTCTTGCCGCCGTGCGCGGTAATGATCATGTCGGCGCTGCTGTAGATGAAAGCGGCGACGCGGTCGCCATGAAAATCGGGCGACAGCGCCAGCGACAAGGCCTTGATGTCGCGTTGCCCCTGCAGATCGGGCCACGCCTGCCGCTGCTCGATCGCCTCGCGCACGCGACGCACGCTGGCGGCGCGGCTGGCGGCAGTCTTGCGCCATTCGGCCGGATTGCGCCGGTACAGTTTTTCCATCAGCAGGTACAGGCTGTTCAGGTTGTCGCGCATGGCGATCGTGGCCATGCGGTTGGTGTCCGATTGTCCGAATTCGCGGCCGCTTGCCGTCGTGCCCCTGACCTCGCCGTGCGTGGTCGGCGCCTGCTCCATGTTCGAACATGCCGCCAGCGCAATACACAGGCAAAGCAATGCACGTCGCGTCCGCATCATCCTCTTGCTCCCTTGATAAGTTTTGTTCTGACGCTGCGTGGCGCCATGCCGATCCGGCGCCGTCCCGCTCCCCAGCTCGGATATAATCACCGGTTTGATCGCAAAAGAAAATATCATGGAAGCCGAACGCCTCAATTCCCTTCAATCGCTGCTCGACGATCTGACGACGCGCGCAGCCGACCTTCGGAGGTATCTTTGACTTCGATGTGAAGTCGGAGAAACTCGATCAGGTCAACGGTGAACTGGAAGATCCGGAAGTCTGGAACGACCCGAAGCGCGCTCAGGATCTGGGCCGGGAAAAGAAATCGCTGGAAGCCATTGTCCATACACTGACGAAGATCGACAGTGAACTGGCCGACGCACGCGACCTGTTCGCGATGGCGCGCGAGGAAAAGGACGACGACACCATCGTCTCCATCGAAGCCGATGCGCAGGAATTGCTGAAGCTGGTGGAAGGCATGGAATTCCGCCGCATGTTCAGCAACCCGATGGACGCCAACAACTGCTTCATCGACATCCAGGCCGGCGCCGGCGGCACCGAGGCGCAAGACTGGGCTTCGATGCTGCTGCGCCAGTATCTGCGCTATTGCGAACGCAAGGGCTTCAAGGCCGAAATTCTCGAACAGTCCGACGGCGAGGTCGCCGGCATCAAGACCGCGACCATCAAGGTCGAGGGCGAATACGCGTACGGCTTTCTGCGCACCGAGACCGGCGTGCACCGCCTGGTACGCAAGTCGCCGTTCGATTCGGCCAATGGTCGTCACACCTCGTTCTCCAGCCTGTTCGTGTATCCGGAAGTGGACGATTCGATCGACATCGAAATCAATCCGGCCGACGTGCGCATCGATACCTACCGCGCTTCCGGCGCCGGCGGGCAGCACATCAACAAGACCGATTCCGCAGTGCGCCTGACGCACGGCCCGACCGGCATTGTCGTGCAATGCCAGAATGATCGCAGTCAGCACCGCAACAAGGCCGAAGCCTGGGACATGCTGAAAGCCAAGCTGTACGAGCTGGAACTGCGCAAGCGCATGAGCGAGCAGCAGAAGCTGGAAGATTCCAAGACCGACGTCGGCTGGGGCCACCAGATTCGCTCCTACGTGCTCGATCAGTCGCGCATCAAGGATTTGCGCACCAACTATGAAGTTGGCAACACCAAGGCCGTGCTGGATGGCGACCTGGACGACTTCATCGCCGCTTCGCTCAAGCAGGGCGTGTAAGCCCTTCCACCATCAACTTATCGACTGTCGCTTTCCATGACCACGCCCAACGACAACGCCGCCCCGCAGCTTGACGAAAACAAGATCATCGCGGAACGCCGTGCCAAACTGACCGCACTGCGCACGCAAGGCGTCGCCTTCCCCAACGATTTCCGCCCGCAGCACAAGGCCGCCGACCTGCATGCGCAGTACGATGGCCAGTCGCGCGAGGAACTGGAAGCGGCGCCGATCACGGTCACCGTCGCCGGCCGCATGATGCTGCGCCGCGAAGCCGGCAAGAAAGCCGTGTTCGCCACGCTGCAGGATGCTTCCGGCGCGCGCGCCGACGGCCGCATCCAGATTTACGTCACGCTGGACAACACCGGCGAAGCAGCAATGGCGGCGCTGCACAGCTACGACCTGGGCGACATCCTGGGCGTGTCCGGCACCCTGTTCAAGACCAAGACCGATGAACTGACCGTCAAGGTCACGGAGCTGCGCCTGCTGACCAAGTCGCTGCGCCCGCTTCCGGACAAATTCCACGGCCTGGCCGACCAGGAAACCAAGTACCGCCAGCGCTATGTCGACCTGATCATGAGCGAGGAAACGCGCCGCACCTTCAAGGCGCGTACCGCCGCGATGAATTCGATCCGCCGCTTCATGGCCGAGCACGAGTTCATGGAAGTCGAAACGCCGATGCTGCATCCGATTCCCGGTGGCGCCGCGGCCAAGCCTTTCATCACGCACCACAATGCGCTGGACATGCAGATGTTCATGCGCATCGCGCCCGAGCTGTACCTGAAACGCCTTGTCGTCGGCGGTTTCGAGCGCGTGTTCGAAATCAACCGCAATTTCCGCAATGAAGGCGTATCGCCGCGCCACAATCCGGAATTCACGATGATGGAGTTCTACGCGGCCTACGTCGACTACAAGTGGCTGATGGACTTCACCGAAGCAGTGATCCGCCAGGCCGCGATCGATGCGCACGGCACCGCGACGCTGATCTATCAGGGACGCGAACTCGATTTGAGCAAGCCCTTCCATCGCCTGACCATCGTCGGCGCGATCAACAAGTACGCGCCGCAGTACACCAATGAACAATTGCACGATGCCGACTTCCTGAAGGCAGAGCTGCTGAAGAAATTCGGCGTCAAGCCGCACGTCATCAGCGGCCTCGGCGCGCTGCAGCTGGCGCTGTTCGAGGAAACCGCGGAAGCGCAACTGTGGGAACCGACCTATATCGTCGACTACCCGGTCGAGGTGTCGCCGCTGGCGCGCGCATCCGACACGGTGCCCGGCATCACCGAGCGTTTCGAACTCTTCATCACGGGCCGCGAGATCGCCAACGGCTTCTCCGAGCTGAACGATGCGGAAGACCAGGCGGCGCGCTTCCAGGCGCAAGTGGCGGCCAAGGACGCGGGCGACGAGGAAGCGATGTACTTCGACGCCGACTACATCCGCGCGCTCGAATACGGCATGCCGCCGACCGGCGGTTGCGGCATCGGCATCGACCGCCTGATGATGCTGATCACCGATTCGCCGAACATCCGCGACGTGATCCTGTTTCCGCACCTGCGCCGCGAAGACTGATTTTCTTCGTTGCAACAAAAAGGACTGCTTTTGCAGTCCTTTTTTTTATGCGCGCAACCAAAGCGGCTTTCCCTTATCCAAGTTACATCGACTTACAACTGACACAAGATCAGTCTTTCTATTGAACGCCGCCCCGGCAATACTTTCGACACAACAAGCCCGAATAACGGAGGAAGTCATGGAAACGCAAGTCAAATCACATCGCCTGCATCCGCTGATCGCGGCGGCGGCCGTTGCCATCATGCTGGTCTGCCTGGTCGGCGTGGCAGCAATGACCGGCCTGCTGCCGAATTCCAACAGCGAGGGGCGTTCGAAGCAGGAAGTGGCCGAACTCGATGCGGCAGCCAAGGCCGCCGATGCCAAGGCGGAACAGGCACAGGCAGCAGCGGAAGAAGCAGCACGCAAGCGCGATGCGGCGCGCGCGGCAGCAGCCAAGGCTGACCGCGATGAAGGCAGCAGCAAGACCGCGGTGGTGTGCCACAGCTGCGGCCGC
>DATMTZ010000110.1:0-7434 GCA_035563975.1 Oxalicibacterium sp.
TGAAGATTGAAGAGGAAGGCATGTCGAATTTCATCGTCAGGAAAGTCGCGGTGCTGGGCGCCGGCGTGATGGGCGCGCAGATCGCGGCGCACTGCATCAATGCGAAGGTGCCGGTCGTGCTGTTCGATCTGCCGTCGAAAGAGGGCTTGAAGAACGGCATCGTGCTGCGCGCGCTCGACAACCTGCGCCGGCTCAACCCGTCGCCGCTCGGCAACCCGGATGACGCAGCGCTGATCGAAGTGGCGAACTACGAAGACCATCTCGAGCGCCTGAAGGAATGCGATCTGGTAATCGAGGCGATCGCCGAACGCATGGACTGGAAGCATGACCTGTACGCGAAGGTCGCGCCCTTCATTGCGCCGCACGCGATCTTCGCGACGAATACTTCCGGCCTGTCGATCACGAAACTGTCCGAGGGTTTTGACGCCGCGCTGAAGGAGCGTTTCTGCGGCGTGCACTTCTTCAACCCGCCGCGCTACATGCATCTGGTCGAACTGATTCCGACGGCGTCGACGCGTGCCGACATTCTCGACCAGCTGGAAACTTTCCTGACCACCACGCTGGGCAAGGGCGTGGTGCGCGCCTTCGACACGCCGAACTTCATCGCCAACCGCGTCGGCATCTTCGGCATGCTGGCGACGATGCTCGAAGCCGACAAGTTCGGGCTGACGGTGGACGTGGTCGACGACCTCACCGGCAGCAAGCTCGGCCGCGCCAAGTCGGGTACCTTTCGCACGGCGGACGTGGTCGGCCTCGACACGATGGCGCATGTGATCGAAACCATGCAGAACAATCTGCAGAACGATCCTTTCTATCCGGTGTATCGCACGCCGGATATCCTGGGCAAGCTGATCGGCGGCGGCGCGCTCGGCGCGAAGACGGGCGCCGGTTTCTACAAGAAGGTCGGCAAGGACATTCTCCGTATCGATCCCGCAAAAGCCGACTACGTGCCCGGCGGCGGCAAGGCGGACGACTTCATCGCGCGCGTATTGAAGGAAAGGGATCCAGCCAAGCGCATGAAGGCGCTGCACGATGCGCGCAACCCGCAGGGGCAGTTCCTGTGGGCGATCTTCCGCGATGTGTTCCACTACATCGCGGTGCACCTGGAGCAAATTGCCGACAACGCGCGCGATGTGGACTTCGCAATGCGCTGGGGCTTCGGATGGACGCATGGTCCGTTTGAAATCTGGCAGGCTGCGGGCTGGAAGCAGGTCGCCGAGTGGATCAAGGAAGACATCGCGGCCGGCAAGGCGCTAAGCAGCGCGCCGCTGCCGGACTGGGTATTTGATGGTTCGGTTGCACAACATGCGGGCGTGCACGCGGCAGACGGCTCATGGTCGCCGCGGCAGAAGAAAAACGTCGCGCGCTCCACGCTGCCTGTCTACCGGCGCCAGGCCTTCCGCGCGTCGCTGCTGGGCGACGCATCATCGGCGGAAACCGCCGGTACCACCGTGTTCGAAGACGACGCGGTGCGCATCTGGCACCAGGACGACGAGGTGCTGGTCCTGTCCTTCAAGACCAGAATGCATGTGATCGGGCCCGACGTGATCGCGGGCATGAACCGCGCGGTGGAAGAAGCCGAGAAGAATTACAAGGGGCTGGTGATCTGGCAGACGGACGCGGCCAGCGGCGGCCCGTATTCGGCGGGTGCAGACCTGAAATCGATGCTGCCGCTGTTCATGTCCGGCGGCGTGGCGGCGATCGAACCGATGATCGTCGCGTTGCAGCAGGCGCATCAGCGCATCAAGTATGCGAACGTGCCGGTGGTGGTAGCGATCGCCGGCATCGCGCTCGGCGGCGGCTGCGAGATGCTGCTGCATGCGGCGCGCCGCGTCGCGTCCATCGAATCCTATATCGGCCTGGTGGAAGTCGGCGTCGGCCTGATCCCGGGTGGCGGCGGGCTGAAGGAAATCGCGCTGCGCGCCGCAGCCGATGCGAAGGGCAACGACATCCTGCAATTCCTGAAGGACCGCTACATGCATGCCGCTACTGCGGCGGTGTCGAAGTCGGCGCTGGAAGCGCAGAAGATGGGCTACCTGAAGGCGGACGACGTGATTGTCTTCAATCCGCACGAATTGCTGTTCGTCGCCAGGGACCAGGCGCGCGCGCTGTTCGACGCCGGCTACCGGGCACCGCTGCACACGCTGATCCCGGTCACCGGCCGCTACGGCATGGCGACCATCATGGCGCAGCTGCTGAACATGCGCGATGGCGGCTTCATCTCGGCGCACGACTACAAGCTTGGCTCGATGATCGCCGAAGTGGTCAGCGGCGGCGACATCGAAGCGGGCAGCCAGGTCGACGAACAATGGCTGCTCGACATGGAGCGCCGCGCCTTCATGGAATTGCTGAAGCATCCGAAGACCCAGGAACGCATCATGGGCATGATGGAAACCGGCAAGCCGGTACGGAACTGAGCGGAGACGAACACATGAGCAAGCAAATTCAGGAAGCCTACATCGTTGCCGCCACCCGCACGCCGATCGGCAAGGCGCCGCGCGGCATGTTCCGCAACGTGCGGCCGGACGACCTGCTGGTGCGCGTGCTGCAATCGGCGCTGTCGCAAGTGCCGCAGCTCGACCCGAACGCGATCGAGGATGCGATCGTGGGTTGCGCCTTTCCGGAAGCGGAGCAGGGCTTGAACATGGCGCGCATGGGCGTGCTGCTGGCTGGCCTGCCGAAGACGGTCGGCGGCGTCACCGTCAACCGTTATTGCGCATCCGGCCTGACGGCGATCGCGATGGCGGCCGACCGCATCCGCGTCGGCGAGGCGGACGCGATCATCGCGGCCGGTGCGGAATCGATGTCGATGGTGCCGATGATGGGTCATCATCCGTCGATGAACATGGGCATCTTCAAGGACGACAATGTCGGCATGGCCTACGGCATGGGACTGACCGCTGAGCGCGTGGCCGAACAGTGGAAGGTCTCGCGCGAGGCGCAGGACGAATTTGCGCTGCAGTCGCACCTGAAGGCGCTGAAGGCGCAGGCGTCCGGCGAATTCCTGGACGAGATGACGCCGGTCGATATCGTCGAATGCTTCCCGAATCTCGCCACGCGCGAGGTCGATGTGAAAAAGCGCATGGTCAACATGGACGAAGGGCCGCGCGCCGATACCAGCATGGAAGCGCTGGCTAAACTGCGCCCGGTGTTTGCGCCGAAAGGCTCGGTGACTGCCGGCAACAGCTCGCAGACCTCGGACGGCGCCGGCGCGCTGATCGTCGTCAGCGAAAAGATCCTGAAGCAGTTCAACCTGACGCCGCTGGCGCGCTTCGTCTCCTTCGCGGTGCGCGGCGTGCCGCCGGAGATCATGGGCATCGGCCCGAAGGAAGCGATTCCCGCGGCATTGCGCAGCGCCGGCTTGACGCTGGACCAGATGGACTGGATCGAACTGAACGAAGCCTTTGCCGCGCAATCGCTGGCCGTCATGCACGATGTCGGGCTCGATCCGGCCAAGGTCAACCCGATGGGCGGCGCGATCGCGCTCGGCCACCCGCTCGGCGCCACCGGCGCCATCCGTTCGGCGACCGTGGTCCATGCCTTGCGGCGGAAAAACCTGAAATATGGCATGGTGACGATGTGCGTCGGCACCGGCATGGGCGCAGCGGGCATTTTCGAGCGCCTTTGAACGGGCGCATTTGCGGTCGCTGCAGTGCATCAAAGGAACCTTGTTCGTCGAAACCGAACAAATACTCAACATTTAAACGGACATTCGTCCGCGGAGAACCACCAACACCGGCTTTGAATATCGTTGAAAGGAGTCATTCGCATGTCTTCTCAGATGTTTGCCCCGAATGCGGGACAGGTCGCGCCAAAACATTCCTCGCTGTATCGCGTGATGGAGGAATTGCTGGAAAAGGCCGACATTCATGTCAACGGCACCAACCCCTGGGACATGCGTCTGCACGCGGACGGCGTCCCGGAGCAAGCCCTGTCGAAAGGCAATCTCGGCCTGGGCGAGGCCTACATGGATGGTGCCTGGGATGCGGAACAACTCGACGAATTCTTTGCCCGCCTGCTTGCCACGCACATTGACCAGCAGGTCAAGCCGCTGCGCCTGCTCGGCCACGTCCTCTCCGCCAAGCTGCTGAACCGGCAGAACGTCAAGCGCGCGTTCGAAGTCGGCGAAGTCCACTACGATCTCGGCAACGACTTCTATGCGGCCATGCTGGACAAGCGCATGACCTACACCTGCGGCTACTGGGCTGATGCGACCACGCTGGATGAGGCGCAGGAAGCCAAGCTCGACCTGATCTGTCGCAAGCTGCAGTTGAAACCCGGCATGCGCGTGCTCGACATCGGCTGCGGCTGGGGCAGTTTCATGGGCTACGCGGCGGAAAAGTACGGCGTCGAATGCGTCGGCGTCTCGATCTCGAAGGAACAGGTGGCGCTGGCCAAGCAGCGCTATCCCGACTTGCCGCTCGAATTCCGCCTGCAGGACTACCGCGACCTCAACGAAACCTTCGATGCCATCGCCAGCGTCGGCATGTTCGAACATGTCGGCCACAAGAATTACCGCACCTATATGGAAGTCGCGCACCGCTGCCTGAAGGACGGCGGCCTGTTCCTGCTGCACACGATCGGCAAGAACCAGCGCCACTCGACGCCTGACCCATGGATCGACAAATACATCTTCCCGAACGGCGAACTGCCGTCGATCGGCCAGATCGGCGACGCGGTAGATGCCCTGTTCGTGGTGGAAGACCTGCACAACTTCGGCGCCGACTACGACAAGACGCTGATGGCGTGGTTTCACAACTTCGACGCCGCCTGGCCGCGCTTCAAGGACGAACTGGGCGAACGTTTCTACCGCATGTGGCGTTACTACCTGATGTCCTGTGCGGGCGCCTTCCGCGCGCGCGACATCCAGCTGTGGCAATGGGTGCTGTCGAAGCAGGGCGTGGCGGGCGGATATCGGCGCGAGCGTATCTGAGAAGCTGCCGTCAATAAAAGGCCGCGCTCATGCGCGGCTTTTTTATTTTCGACGGGAATATCGCGGGACGTTCAACGCGGCTGTCGCGTCCGGTGGCGATTGACTTCGGTCGACGACACCATGCCGCCCTGATTGCCCCACGCATTGCGAATATAGCTGATGACGGCGGCGACTTCATCGTCGCTCATCGCCTGGCTGAACGGCGGCATGCCGTAGGGGCGCGGGTTGCCGGCGGTGCTGGGCGGGAATCCGCCATACAGCACGACCTGGATGGTATTCACCGCTACCGGCGAGGTGACCGCATGATTGCCGGCCAGGCGCGGATAGATGCCGGCTGCGCCTTCGCCGTTTGCCTGATGGCAGGAGGCGCAACGGTCCTGGTATAGCGACTGGCCCAGCGCAAGGATCGCCTGCTTTTCTGCCGCTCCCATGCGGTCCGGCGTTGCCTGCGGCGGCGGCAGTTGCTGCGGCAGCGAAGTCAGGTAGGCAGCCATCGCGTGCAGATCGTCATCGTGCAGATATTGCAGGCTGCCGTGCACGACTTCCGCCATCGGCCCGGTGACCGCGCGTTCCGCCGACACGCCGGTCTGCAGGAAGCGCACCAGTTGCGGCGCCTGCCAGTCGCCGAGCCCGTTGGCGCGATTGCCGTTCAGCGGCGGCGCATACCAGTTCAGCATGGGGATCGTGCCGCCGCCGAGTTCTTCGCGCAGCGCGGTGCCGCCGAAGCTGTCGCGCGGCGCGTGGCAGGCGCTGCAGTGGCCAAGGCCTTGCGTCAGATAGGCGCCGCGATTCCATTCAACCGATTTGCCGTCGTCCGCGGCGTATTGGCCGGGACGGAAGTACAGCGCGCGCCATACATGCAGCAAGGCGCGCTGATCGTAGGGGAAGCGCAGTTCCGGCTCGCGGTTCGGCCGCGGCACGGCGGGCAGCGTCTGCAGATAGGCGAAGATCGCGTCGGTGTCCGCGCGCGTGACGCGCGTGTAGTTCGGATACGGAAAGGCGGGATACAGCAGGCGCCCGTCCTTGCTCCTGCCATCATGCATCGCGCGCCAGAAGTCGTCGTTGTTCCAGCTGCCGATGCCGGTGGCGCGATCCGGCGTCAGGTTGCTCGCATAGATATTGCCGAAGGGCGTGGGCACCGCGCGGCCGCCTGCGTATTCCTGTCCGCCGCGCGCGGTATGGCAACTGATGCAGTTGCCGGCGCGCGCCAGATAGGCGCCGCGTGCAATCTGCGCCGCCGGATCAGCCGGCGCGACGGCAGGTTGCGCAAGATCCGGATTGCGGTTGGCCCATGCCATCCAGGCCGCGATCAACAGCGCGATGGCGATCAGCAGCGCCACGGCGCGCAGCAGCAAGCGCTTCATGGCCGTTGCTCCTGTTTCAGCGAGCCGCATTCCAGCGGCAGCTTGAGCGTCGCAGCCGGCATCGGCGACGGGTCAGCCGGCACCGCCTGTGCTGCCAGCCAGGCGGTGATGGCGACGATATCTTCGCCGTCCAGCTTTTGCACGACCTGCGCCATGCAGTCAGGCGATGCGGCGTGGCGGGTGCCGATCTTCCACGCGCCGATCTGGCCCAGCAAGTAGTCGCGCGGCAATCCGATCAGGCCCGGAATGGCGGGCGCGACGCCGGTCATGCGCGCGCCGTGGCAGGCGACGCAGGCGGGAATCTTCCTGCTGCCGTCGCCTTCGTGCACCAGCTGGCGTCCGCGTTCCAGCTGTGCGGCGCCGACTTGCGGCGCCTGCGGCGGCGGGTAGGGCGGATGCTGGTCGGCGAAGTATTGCGCGATCTCGCGCAGATAGGCGTCGGACAGGTTGTCCAGCATTGCCGTCATGATCGGATAGGTGCGCTTGCCGTCGCGGAAATTGCGAAGCTGGTTGTACAGATAGCCGGCAGGCTTGCCGGCAATGCGCGGGTAGTAGCCGTCGCTGCCGGCGCGGCCTTCCTTGCCGTGGCAGGCGACGCAGGCGGCAACGCGCTGCGCGATGGTGTCCGGGATCGTTGTGGTTGCACCTGTCGTTGCGCCGTTTGCGGCGTTCAGCCATGCGCCAAGCAGCAGGTAGGCAATGACGATGCGCGGGCTTTGCATGGCGGATGTCCCTCTGGTTATTGTTGGCAAACATGATACTGCAGACGCTTTTACTGCGGCGTGCACTACAATGTCGTCCTGAAGGAAGCCAAGACAACCGCTGGCCGTCATTGACGGCGGGAGGAAGGTCCGGACTCCACAGAGCAGGGTGACGGCTAACGGCCGTCCGCCGCGAGGCGAGGAACAGGGCCACAGAGACGAGTCTTCGGGACAATGCGCAAGCGGCGTCACGAAGGGTGAAACGCGGTAACCTCCACCCGGAGCAATTCCAAATAGGCACGCGTTGATGTGGCTCGCGGAGCGTGCGGGTAGGAAGCTTGAGCCGTGGAGCAATCCACGGCCTAGAGGAATGGTTGTCATAGCGGACGGGTTCGCTCGTCCGCCGTAACAGAATCCGGCCTATCGGCTTGCTTCA
>DATMTZ010000111.1:0-5387 GCA_035563975.1 Oxalicibacterium sp.
CGCGCATCGGCACCATCGAAGCGGCGCCCGGCCTGCGCCTGTTCGACGAGCAAGGCGCGCCGGTCGACATGACCATCCATTCCTACGATCACTTCGCCGCATCATGAGTGCACGCGCGCCCGGCGTTCGCGCCAATTCCCACTTCATGCTGGCGCATCCGGCGCATCTGATCGCGCAGGGCTTTGGCAGCGGCCTGTCGCGCATCGTGCCTGGCACCCTCGGCACGCTGTTCGGCTGGCTATGCTTCAACGTGCTGACTGCGCGCTGGCCGATGCTGTTCACGCCGCAGAACTGGTGCCTGGTCATCGTTGCCGGCTTCGGCATCGGCATCTGGGCTTGCGAGAAAACCGGGCGCGATCTCGGCGTGGCCGATCACGGCAGCATGGTGTGGGATGAGGTAATCGCAATCTGGATCGTCATGCTGTTCGTCACGCCATCCTCGCTGGCAACGCAATTCGGCGCCTTCCTGTGCTTCCGCTTTTTCGACATGGTGAAGCCGGCGCCGATCGCCTACTTCGATCGCCGCTTCAAGGGCGGCTTCGGCGTGATGCTGGACGACATCGTGGCCGCCTTCTTCACGCTGCTTGCGATTGCGATATGGCGCACGATCTGATCGAACTTGCGACTCTGGTCGGCCAGGCGCTGAAGTCGCGCGGCCTGATGCTGGCGACGGCGGAATCCTGCACCGGCGGCGGCGTGGCGCAAGCCGTTACCGAAATCGCCGGCTCATCTGCGTGGTTCGACCGTGGTTTCGTCACCTATTCGAATGCCGCGAAGATGGCGCTGCTCGACGTGCCGGCAGCCGTACTGGAAGCGCACGGCGCGGTGAGCAGGGAAACCGCGGCGGCGATGAGCGCCGGCGCGCTCGGCAACAGCGACGCGCAGGTTGCGCTGTCGACCACCGGCATCGCGGGACCTGACGGCGGCACGCCGGACAAGCCGGTCGGCACCGTCTGCTTCGGATGGGCACAGGGGAAAAGAGTGATGACGGAACGCGTGCTGTTCAGCGGCGACCGGCATGCGGTCCGCACGCAGACCGTCGAACATGCGTTGCGCGGCTTGCTGGTTTTTCTCGACCAGGACTGAAGTCGACTCTCACTCCACGGCCACAATACTAGTTCGTCATTCCTGCTGCACGCTGCGCAGGAATGACACCGCATCAGTTCCGATAGCGATTGATCGCGTCGCGCGTTTCAATCGCGACACGGCGCGCAGCCTGCGCGAAGTCTTCGCCGCCGTTTGCTTTCGCATACAGGATCGCGCGGGAGGAATTGATCATCATGCCGGTGCCATTCGCGCTACGGCCCGCTTCCACCGTCGCCTGGATATCGCCGCCCTGCGCACCGATGCCGGGAATCAGCAAGGGCATGTCGCCGACGATGCTGCGCACCTGCGCCAGCTCCTTCGGGAAAGTCGCGCCGACCACCAGCGCGCACTGGCCGTTCGTGTTCCACTTATCCGCCACCAAGCCGGCAACGTGCTGGTACAGCGGCTTGCCGTTCACTTCAAGGAACTGCAGGTCGGAACCGCCCGCATTCGACGTGCGGCACAGCACGACCACACCACGGTCCTCCCATTCCAGGTACGGCTGCACCGAATCGAAACCCATGTAGGGATTGACCGTCACCGCATCGGCGCCGTAGCGCTCGAAGGCTTCGCGCGCATACTGCTCGGCGGTCGCGCCGATGTCGCCGCGTTTCGCATCCAGCACCACCGGCACATGCGGATAGCGCTGGCGCAGGTAGGCGCACAGTTCTTCCAGCTGGTCTTCGGCGCGCATCGCGGCGAAGTACGCGATCTGCGGCTTGAACGAACACACCAGGTCAGCAGTCGCATCGGCAATCGCCTTGCAGAATTGCAGCACGGCGTCCGGCGCGTGCTGCAGATGCGGCGGGAAGCGCGCGGGATCGGGATCGAAGCCGACGCACAGCTGGGAGTCCTGCGACCGCCATGCGGCCGCCAGTTTGTCGATGAAAGTCACGGTATTCTCTGCTGCACGGGCAGCGATGCTCAAACAGCCGCTATTGTAACGTGCCCGTGTTATCGTTCCGCATGAAGACGGCCGCTGTGCCGCGCTGCGAGGCAGCGCGGGAACCGGACGATGACGCCGCGGTCAGTCGGCAGACAACCGGAAGGAAGGAAAAATATGAACAGATTCGTCAAATGGCTTTGCATCGCCATGCTGGCCGGCATGCTGAGCGCCTGCGGTTACAACGATTTTCAGGCCAAGGATGAAGCGGTCAAGGCGGCATGGAGCGAAGTGGTGAACCAGTACCAGCGCCGCGCCGACCTGATCCCCAACCTGGTCAACACGGTCAAGGGCTATGCCAAGCATGAACGCGAAACGCTGGAAGCCGTCACACGCGCTCGCGCCGCCGCCACAAGCATCCAGGTCACGCCGGAAGTGCTGAACGATCCGCAAGCCTTCAACCGCTTCCAGCAGGCGCAGGGCCAGCTGACGCAGGCGCTGTCGCGGCTGATGGCGATCTCGGAAAACTACCCGCAACTGAAGGCCGACACCAGTTTCCGCGACCTGCAGTCGCAGCTGGAAGGCACCGAGAACCGCATCACCGTCGCCCGCCAGCGCTACATCGCCGCGGTACAGGAGTACAACGTGCTGGCGCGCAGCTTCCCGACCAACCTGACGGCGAAGATGTTCGGCTATCCGGTCAAGCCGTCGTTCACCGTCGAGAATGAAAAAGCGATCTCGACACCGCCCGCAGTCAACTTCGACAAGTAGGCGCCAGGCCGATGAACATGCCGCGCACCTGCGTCAGCCTGCTGTTCGCCATGCAGCTGCTGTTTGCATGTGCGCTTGCGCATGCGCAGCAATTCGTGCCGGTGCCGCCCCTGAAAGGGCACGTCACCGACCAGGCGAACATGCTGACGCCGGCGCAACGCGGCACATTGGAAAACGTGCTGACTGAATACGAGCAGCGCACGGGCAGCCAGATCGCGATCCTGCTGGTCGACAGCACCGCGCCGGAAGCGATCGAGCAATACAGCATCCGCGTCGCCGATGCGTGGAAGCTGGGCCGCAAGGGCGTCGACGACGGCGTGATCCTGCTGGTGGCGAAGAACAATCCGCCGGCGCTGCGCCGGCTGCGCATCGAAGCAGGCCGCGGCGTGCAGGGCGAGCTGACCGATGCGCAATCCAAGCGCATCCTGCAGGACGTGATCGCGCCGCATTTCCGCCAGGGCGATTTCTACGGCGGCCTGACGGCCGGCGTGTCGGTCATCACCGCGCTGCTCGACAAGGAAGCTTTCCCGCAACCGCAGCAACGCCGCGGCGAAGTGAGCGGGGACAGCGGGCTCGGACTGTCGCCATTCATTTTCTTCGCGATCCTGATCGCGATCACCCTGCTGCGCAGCCGCGGCGGGCGCGGCGCGCGTATCCGCCACAGCAGCAACGGCTGGGGCAATTCCGCCGGCGTCATTCTCGGCAGCGCAATCGGCAATGCCTGGGGCCGCCGTTCCGGCGGTGATTTCGGCGGCTTCGGCGGCGGCGGAGGGTTTGGCGGAGGCGGATTTTCGGGCGGAGGCGGCGGCTTTGACGGCGGCGGCGCCTCGGGGAACTGGTGATGCATACACTCGCACGCGCATTCCGTCATCTGACGACGACCCGGGCGGCCGGCAAGCGCCTGTTCCCTGCCGCCACCTTGCATGCCATCCGGGATGCGATCGCGGCCGGCGAAGTGCTGCATCGCGCAGAAGTGCGCGTGATCGTCGAAGCCGCGCTCGATTGCGAAGCGCTGTTCAAGGGCATGAGCGCGCGCGACCGCGCCAGCGAACTGTTCACGCTGTATCGCATCTGGGATACCGAGGAAAACTGCGGCGTGCTGATCTACATCAACCTGGCCGACCGCCGCGTCGAGATCATCGCCGATCGCGGCCTGGCGAAGTGCGTGTCGGCGGACGACTGGCAGGCGATCTGTGCAGCGATGACCAGCGGTTTCGCGCGCGAGGCGTATCACGACAGCGTGCTCGCCGGCCTGACGCAGCTCAACGCATTGCTGGCGACGCACTTCCCCGAAAACCGCGGCCCTTACGCCGACCAGTTGCCGGACCAGCCGGTGCTGCTGTAAGCCTCAACCGCGCTGATACACCCATTCCAGCAGGGCATCCAGCGCCGGCGACGCGCCGCCCGCGTTCGGATGATTGACGATGCCCACCACGACATAACGCTTGCCTGATGCAGCGAGCACATAGCCGGCAATCGCGCGCACGTCGGCCAGCGAACCGGTCTTGATGTGTGCGCGGCCGGCGACGCCTTCCATCGCCAGACGCTTGCGCATGGTGCCGTCATTGGCAACCAGTGGCAGCGAGGACATCAGTTCCGGCATCGTCGGCGATTGATAGGCGGCCAGCAGCATGCGGCCCAGCAGTCCGGCCGACACCCGTTCGATGCGCGACAGGCCGGCACCGTTCTCGATCGCCAGCGGCGCCGTATCGATGCCTTCCGACGCCAGCCAGCTACGGACCACCGCCGCGCCCTGTCCGGTGGTGGCGGGCATGCCGCCGGTTTCCTTCGCGATCGTCAGCAGCAGCTGCCGCGCCATCACGTTGTTGCTGTACTTGTTGATGTCGCGTATTACTTCGGCCAGCGATGGCGATTGCCATTCTGCCACCTGGCTCGCATCGGGCGGCGTTGTGCCGCTGACCACGTTGCCGCTCAGGCTGCCGCCGACTTCCGTCCACAGCCGGCGAAACACCATGCCGAAGTAATCGAGCGACGTCGTCAGGTAAGGATGGATGTACCAGGTCTTGTCGCCGCACACCGCCGAGAACGATCCGGCAAAGGCCAGGCCGCGGCTGTCCAGCGCCGGCTGCAGCTTGTCCTGCCAGGCGATGCAGGCGCCGCCGCTCAGCGAGGGCGGCTCGATATGCCAGCCAGCCGCCGGCGGCTCCGTGCTGACGTCGACGCGATTGAGTTCCGGCCGCGGCGTGAAACGCACGGCAAACGACTTGTAGTTCAGCAGCAGCGCGTCGGGACCGGCGTTGTACGGCTTGATCGGGTCGCCGTCGAACAATGCCGGGTCGTACGGCACGTCCGCAAACGCGGAGCGGTCGAGCACCACATTGCCGCGAATCTCGCGGATGCCGGCAGCGCGGATGCGGCGCAGGAACAGCCAAAGATTTTCCGTCACCAGCTTGGGATCGCCGCTGCCCTTGATCACCAGATCGCCGTTCAGCACGTCGCCATCCCGCGTGCCGCTCGCATAGGCTTGCGTCTTCCACGTGTACGCCGGACCGAGCAAATCGAGCGCCGCATCGGTCGTCAGCAGTTTCATGGTCGACGCCGGGTTCATCGGCGCCGCGTCGTTCGCGCTCAGCAATGGCGCGGCCGCATCGACCTGCTGCACATAGACGCCGACGGCGGCGGACAG
>DATMTZ010000112.1:0-4891 GCA_035563975.1 Oxalicibacterium sp.
ACCTGTTCCTTGGTCAGGCCCGAGTACGAGAACATGCCGCGTTGCTCGATCACGAAATCGAAATTGTGGCCTGGCGCTTTCGCTTTCAGTTTCTCGACCAGCGCCTGGCGCATTTCACGGATGCGCACGCGCATGCCAGCCAGTTCCTCTTCCCACAGCGCGCGCAGTTCAGGGCTGGCCAGTGCGGTAGCCACGACCTGGCCGCCGTGCGTCGGCGGGTTGGAGTAGTTGGTACGGATCACGCGCTTCAGTTGCGACAGCACGCGGGCAGCTTCTTCTGCGTTGTTGGCAACGATCGACAATGCGCCGACGCGTTCGCCGTACAGCGAGAACGATTTGGAGAACGAGTTCGACACGAATACAGGACCGCCGGCTTCGGCGAACTGGCGCACAACCCTGCCGTCGGATTCGATGCCGTCGCCGAAACCTTGATAAGCCATGTCGAGGAAAGGAATCAGGCCGCGGCTGGTGATGGCGGCGATGACTTCCTTCCATTGCGCATCGGTCAGATCGGCGCCGGTCGGGTTGTGGCAGCAGGCGTGCAGCAGGATGATGGAACCGGCAGGAACCGATTTCAAGGTATCCAGCATGCCGGCGAAGTTGACGCCGTGCGTTGCTTCGTCATAGTACGGATAGTTGTTGACGACGAAACCTGCGGACTCGAACAGCGCGCGGTGGTTTTCCCAGCTCGGATCGCTGATCCAGACTTGCGAATTCGGCGAAAAGCGCTTCAGGAAGTCGGCGCCGAGCTTCAGCGCGCCGGTGCCGCCGATGGCTTGCGCGGTCACTGCGCGTTTGTCCTTGACAACCGAGCTATCGGCACCAAATACGAGATCCTGCACCGCCTTGTCGTACGCGACCAGGCCGTCGATCGGCAGGTAGCCGCGCGGCGACAGTTTTTCCATCATTTGCGCTTCGGCCTTGCGCACGCATTCGAGCAGCGGCAGCTTGCCGTTGTCGTCGTAGTAGACGCCGACGCCGAGGTTGGCTTTCTTCGGATTCTTGTCGGCGTTGTACGCTTCGGTAATGCCGAGAATCGGGTCACGGGGCGCCATTTCGATGGCATTGAGGAGCGATGCAGGAATAGGTGCGTTCATCGTGATAACATCAAAAGTTAGCTGCAAGGACGTGATTGCAGGCGGGTTGTATGAAGCGCAAGACCATAAGTCTGGCGTGAAAATGCGACTGGTTATTCTACCAAAGGTCGGATATACATGGCTGATTTATCTCAAGTTTCCCCATCCTTCGACGAATCGAAGATCGTCACTTTCCCCAATTCCCCGTTCCGGCTTTATCAGCCGTTTCCGCCCGCGGGCGACCAGCCCGCAGCGATAGAAAAACTGGTCGAGGGGATCAACGACGGTCTGTTTTACCAAACCTTGCTGGGCGTTACCGGTTCAGGCAAGACATATATGGTTGCCAACACGATCGCGCGTCTGGGGCGTCCGGCGATCGTCTTCGCGCCGAACAAGACGCTGGCGGCGCAGCTCTACAGCGAGTTCCGCGAATTCTTCCCGCAGAACGCCGTGGAATATTTCGTCAGCTACTACGACTATTACCAGCCGGAAGCCTACGTCCCGCAGCGCGATCTGTTCATCGAGAAGGATTCCTCGATCAACGAGCATATCGAGCAGATGCGCCTGTCGTGCACCAAGTCGCTGATGGAGCGGCGCGACGTCGTCATCGTGGCCACCGTGTCCGCGATCTACGGTATCGGTAATCCGAACGAATACCACCAGATGATTCTGACCTTGCGCGCCAAGGACAAGATCAGCCAGCGCGACGTCATCGCGCGTCTGATCCAGATGCAGTACACGCGCAACGAGGTCGATTTCGGCCGTGGCACCTTCCGTGTGCGCGGCGACACCATCGACGTTTTTCCTGCCGAGCACGCGGAACTGGCGCTGCGCATCGAGACCTTCGACGACGAAATCGACAGCCTGCAGCTGTTCGATCCGCTGACCGGCCGCGTCAAGCAGAAGATTCCGCGCTTCACCGTGTATCCGGGCTCGCATTACGTGACGCCGCGCACCACCGTACTGCGCGCGATCGAAACCATCAAGGATGAGTTGCGCGAACGGCTGGAATTCTTCCGCAAGGAAAACAAATTGATCGAGGAGCAGCGGCTTGAACAGCGCACGCGCTTCGACCTGGAAATGATGCAGGAAATCGGCTTCACCAAGGGCATCGAGAACTATTCGCGGCATCTGTCCGGCGGCAAGCCGGGCGATCCGCCGCCGACGCTGGTCGATTACCTGCCGCCGGACGCGCTGATGTTCATGGACGAGTCGCACGTGCTGCTCGGCCAGCTGAACGGCATGTACAACGGCGACCGTGCGCGCAAGACCAACCTGGTCGACTACGGTTTTCGCCTGCCGTCGGCACTGGACAACCGGCCGCTGCGTTTTGATGAGTTTGAAGGCAAGATGCGGCAAACCGTGTTTGTTTCCGCCACGCCGGCTGACTATGAGAACCAGCATGCCGACCAGGTGGTAGAGCAGGTGGTGCGGCCGACCGGCCTGGTCGATCCGGTGATTCACGTGCGTCCGGCGTCCAGTCAGGTCGATGACTTGATGTCGGAAATCACGGACCGCGTGAAGAAGAACGAACGTGTGCTTGTCACTACGCTGACCAAGCGCATGGCTGAACAATTGACTGAATTTCTGAGCGACAACGGCATCAAGGTGCGCTATCTGCACAGCGACATCGATACGGTCGAACGCGTCGAAATCATCCGCGACCTGCGCATCGGCACCTTCGACGTGCTGGTCGGCATCAACCTGCTGCGCGAAGGCCTGGATATTCCGGAAGTGTCGCTGGTGGCGATCCTGGATGCGGACAAGGAAGGTTTTCTGCGTTCGGAACGCAGCCTGATCCAGACCATCGGCCGTGCAGCGCGTAATCTGCAGGGCACGGCGATCCTGTACGGCGACCAGGTGACCGACTCGATGCGGCGCGCAATCGACGAAACCGAGCGCCGCCGCGCCAAGCAGATGGCTTTCAACGAAGCCAACGGCATCACGCCGGCCGGCATCAAGAAGGAGATCCGCGAGCTGATCGACGGCGTCTACAGTCCGCACGAGGCGCGTCAGGAGCAGCTGGTCGCGCAGGAAGTCGCCAAATACGACGCGATGAGCGAAAAACAGGTGAGCAAGGAAATCAAGCGCCTGGAAAAACTGATGATGACGCACGCGCAGAACCTGGAATTCGAGAAGGCGGCGCAAGTGCGTGACCAGCTCGGCATTCTGAAAGAGCAATTGTTTGGCGCCAATGTGCACGATGCGATTGCATCGGCTACTGGAAAATAGCCTGTATTCTTCGCGACGATTTTCAATCGCTTCAACCCGGCATGCCGGCGCAGACCGGCACCGCATGTCTTCATGCATAAATCGAGATGATTCCACCGTCCTTTACCGCCATGATCGAAGCGGCGCATCCCTCATGGCGACCTATCCTGCTCGATGGACTGCAGGCGATCGATGCCGCGCATCCCGGCTACCTGGAAGCGCTGGCGGACGACCACTATCTGCCGAACGGCGGTCGCGTCTTCCATGCCTTCGTGCAGCCGCTGGATGCGGTGCGCCATGTGCTGGTGGGCGAAGGGCCGTATCCACGGCCGGAAAGCGCCACCGGCGTCTGCTTCATGGACGGCGCGGTCGGTTCGCTATGGTCGGAAAAAGGCTTGTCCAAGCCGGTCAACCGCGCGACCTCGCTGCGCAATTTCATGAAGATGCTGCTGGTGGCAGATGGCCAGCTGGCCGTCGAAAACACGACTGGCGAGGCGCTGGGCGAAGTTGCGCATCGCGCGCGCGCGGCAGGCGATGCGATGATCCAGACCTTGAAGGAGTTGCAGGACCAGTTGATGGCGCAGGGCTTCCTGCTGCTCAACGCCACGCTGGTCTACCGGCCGCATGTGCCGCCGGTGAAGGAGGCCAGGGCCTGGCTGCCTTTCCTGCAAACGGTGCTGGCGGCATTGGCCGCCAACGCGGAGCGCGCGGGCCGGGAAGCGCCGCAGCTGGTTTTGTGGGGAAAGATTGCGGAGCAGTTGAAGGTGCTGCCGGCGTACGATCGTTTTCCGAAGCAGGTGGCTGAACATCCGTACAACCTGAGCTTCATCGGCAACCCGGTCATGCAGGCGCTGTTTGGCCCGATGCGCCTGCTGCACAGGACGCGCTGACCGGTATCAGATCAGGCTCATTTGCCGTTTGTCCGCGGCGGCGAGGCGTTCGTCGACGTCGGCAAACAGCGATGCCGGCCCCGTCGGCTTGCCGCGCTGTTCCGCTTTCATGTCGCGCGCCAGCAGGCGGCTAATCATCGTTTCGTAAAACGCCGGCAGGGCGTCCGGATCGTCATGCGCATGGAAGTACTGGCGGATGATCATGCCATCCCACATGCCGGTCAGGAACAGGGCGGTTTGCGCTGCATCCAGCGCCGGATCCAGCTGGCCGCGCGCCTGCGCCACCTTCAGGATATTCGTCAATCCCATTACCCATTCCGCCTCGATCTTGCGCAGCACCGCGCCGATGCGCTTGCTGCGCATGCCCTCGGCGTATACCTCGGTCATCAGGCCGGCGTCACCGCCGCCGCGATAGCGCTCGGCAAACTGGCGCGTGGCCGCGCATAGCGCCTGCGGCAGCGATTCCGCGTCGCGTAGTTGCAGCAGGATGGCGCGCGCCTGCCGGCGCTCTTCTTCGACCATTGCCTCGATGATTGCCTCCTTGCCGGTGAAATAGCGGTAGACGGCGCCAGGCCCCAGCCCGGTTTCGGCGCAGATCTGCTGCATTGAGGCTTGGTGGAAACCATGCTTGCGGAAACACTTGCCTGCAGCTTTCAGGACTTCAGTGCGTTTTCTGTCGGCTTTCGGCGTGGGCGAGGGCAGTTTGGGCGTGCG
>DATMTZ010000113.1:0-3272 GCA_035563975.1 Oxalicibacterium sp.
TGATCGAGCAGGGCGGCATCCGGCGCCGATTCGAAATTGCGGATGGCAGCGGTCAGGGCGACGCTTCTGACGCGCTGGAAAGGCAGCTCGATGCCCAGCGGCGCCAGCAGACGCGCGCTGTCGGCGCCGTTTGCGAGCACCACCGCATCCGCCATGAATTCCTGCTCGCCGATGTGCAGCGAAACGCCGCGGTCGCGTTGCCGGATGGTGTGCACCTCGCTGCCGAAATGGAAAGCGACGCCCATCGCCTGCAACTGCTGCCGGATCTGGCGCGCGAACAGCGGGCAGTTGCCCGATTCGTCCTGCGGGAAATACAGCGCGCCGGCAAGCGGCGTATTGGTATCGAGCGCCGGCTCGATCTTGTATGCCATCTCGGCATCCAGCAGTCGATGCGCAATCCCGTGCTCGTGCAGAAAATGCAGTACCGGCTGCAGCAGTTGCATCTCGCGTTCCGTTCGCAGCAGGTGCAGGCTGCCGGCGTTCTGTTCGTAATCGAGCTGATGTCGCTCGCGCAGCAGATGCATCAGTTCGCGGCTGTAGGCGGAAAGGCGCAGCGTACGTTCGTGATTGCAGCGATAGCGGTTCTCTTCGCATTCGCCGCGCCAGCGCCGTACCCATCGCCACATTGCGGGGTCGAGCACGCGATTGAAAAAGACCGGTGACGCCGGCTTGGTCAGATGCGACAGCAAGGCACGCGGCATGCCGGGCAAGGCCGACGGCAGGGCGCCGTCGTAGGCGAGGATGCCGGCGTCGCCGAAGCTCGCTTCTTCGGCCACGTTGTTGCGGCGTTCGATCACGACGACTTCGTGTCCGGCTGCGGCCAGGAAATAGGCAGTGCATACCCCGATGACGCCCGCGCCGACCACTGCTGCTTGCATTACTTCTACCTTTTTCAAATTGACCCGACATGTTACCAAGGCGGGACGTATCCATGCCAGTGGTGACAACGCGAATTGCTGCTTCGGGTTGACCGCCCAATGCAAAAAAGCCGCATCCTGCGATGCGGCTTTCCAGCGCGTTTCAAGCAGCGCTACAGCGGATTGCGGCCGCTGATGATGCGCAGCAGAACCACAATAATGGCAATCACCAACAACAGGTGAATGAAGCCGCCCAGCGTGTACGATGTAACGAGGCCGAGCAGCCACAGAATGACGAGAACGACGGCGATGGTGTAAAGCATGGTGATCTCCTTTCGGGCTTGTAACAGGTGACACGCTCGCTACGGCAGCACCAGCCAGTGATGAAGGCTTGCGTCAGTGGCATCGGCACCGGCTCGATGCGGATCGTGGCTTCATCATGGCTGCAGTCTGCATTGGGCCGACGCGTCTTTCCGTACGCTAACGAACATTGCAATGCCGGGCGGCATGATTTACTGAAATCGGTGTGGGACAATGACCTGACCGTAGACAGAGCTGTTGTACGTATTCCTTTTTTACTAGAGCGTGGCATGAGCGATTCAATTGAAAGCAAGGCTGGGGTGCCGGCCCCATCCGATGCGCAGGATGCAGGCAAGGGGCGGCCGGTAACGACCGCTGTGCAACCGGAAACGCTTCACGCTTCCCATGCCGCGCCGGCGACGGCAAACGCGCTGGCCGGAACGAAAATTCATTTTCCGGTCGATGCCCGCGGCGTGGCGCTGACCTCGATCGCCACCATTGCGATCGTTTTTGCGCTGTATGCGGCGCATGCGTTTTTCATTCCCTTGCTGTTTGGCGTTTTCATTGCCTATACGCTGAATCCGGTCGTGGCCTGGCTCGAACGCATCCACGTGCCGCGCCTTATTGGAACCTCGCTGCTGATCATCGCCATTGTCAGCGGCGGTGCCGTCACCATGGCTAATCTACGGGATGAGTTCAATTCCATCCTGCTCAACCTGCCGGCGGCAACGCAGAAGCTGTCCCGCACCCTGAAAGCGATGGAGCGCGGGCGTCACAGTACGCTGCAACAGGTGCAGGCGGCGGCCAGCGAGATCGAGAAGGCGACCAACCAGGCAGCCGGTGTACGTCCGCCGGCGCGTTCGGCGCCCGAACAATCGGTCTTCAACGTCAACCAATGGCTGCTGGTTGGTTCGGTCGGCGTCGTCACGCTGCTGGCGCAGGCAACGATGGTGATCTTCCTGGTGTTCTTCTTCCTGCTTTCCGGCGACACCTTCAAGCGCAAGCTGGTCAAGATCAGCGGACACTCGCTGTCCTCGCGCAAGATCACCGTGCACATTCTGGAAGGGATCAACAAGTCGATCCAGAACTATATGTTCATGCTGCTGGTGACGAACATGCTGTTCGCGTTGTCGATGTGGGGCGCGCTGGAATGGATAGGGCTGGCAAACGCCGGCGCCTGGGCAGTGGCAGCCGGCTGCCTGCACATCATCCCGTATTTCGGTCCCCTGCTGATCATTGCTGCCGCCGGCGTGAGCGCCTTCATGCAGTTCGGCACTTTCGCGCCGGTGTTCGCGATCGCCGGCGCCACGCTGGGAATCTCGATCGTCATCGGCACCTTCGTGACGACCTGGATGACAGGGCGGATTGCGAAGATGAATGCAGCAGCCGTCTTCGTCTCGCTGCTGTTCTGGGCGTGGCTGTGGGGCATCTGGGGCATGCTGCTTGGCATACCGATCGTCGTCATCCTGAAGGTCGTGGCAGAGCACGTCGAAGGCATGCAGCCGATTTCAGAGATCCTGGGCGAATAGCTGGTCGCCGCGTTGCTGCCGGTAATTGATGCCACGCGGCATGCGGCGTATGATCGGCGGAACACAAGATCGTGGCAGCAAAAACGATGACAGGCAGACGTATCTCATTCAACCGAGGAGGACGAAATGCAAAACGCTGACGATTTGGGAAAACTTGTGCTGCGGGTGGTGCTCGGGGTGTTGATCCTGCTGCACGGCATATCGAAGGTTGTCGCCGGTCCCGGCTTCGTGATCAATACCGCGACCAACGCCGGATTGCCGGCCGCGATCGGTTACTTGGTCTATGTCGGCGAAGTGGCCGCGCCGATCCTGCTGATACTGGGTATCTGGTCGCGCCTGGCGGCCCTGGTCATTGCCGGGAACATGCTGTTCGCGGTCTACCTGGTGCACATGAAGCAGATCTTCACGCTGAACGAGCAGGGCGGCTGGGCCCTGGAGCTGCAGGGCATGTTCCTGTTCTCGGCGCTGGCCTTGCTGTGCCTGGGCGCCGGACGATTCAGCCTGGGCGGCCGCGGCGGACGCTGGAACTGAGCCGACGGCTTAGCAGACGGCGCCGGCCAGGAACGGCTGGCGCGGGAAATGTGGC
>DATMTZ010000114.1:0-3525 GCA_035563975.1 Oxalicibacterium sp.
CAGATCGCCGACTACGGTGGCGTCGTCAACAAGATGCCGAAGTTCGCGGCGCTGTTCATCCTGTTCTCGATGGCCAATGCCGGCTTGCCAGCGACCTCCGGCTTTATCGGCGAGTTCATGGTGATCCTGGGTTCGGTGAAATTCAACTTCTGGATCGGTCTGCTGGCTGCTACCGCGCTGATCCTGGGTGCTGCCTATTCGCTGTGGCTGGCCAAACGCGTGATTTTCGGTGCGATCACCAATCACCACGTGGAAGAGCTGACCGACGTCAACAAGCGTGAATTCTTCATGCTGGGCGTGCTCGCGATCGCGGTGCTGGTAATGGGCCTGTATCCGGCGCCGTTCACCGATGCGTTGCAGGTTTCCGTTGCCGATCTGCTCAAGCATGTCGCGGTTTCCAAAATCCCGGCGCTTTGATCGCTGCACCCAAGAATGACCGCATACTGAAGCGACAAAATGAATACTTTGAATCTGATCCCGGCCACTCCTGAAATCATTCTCGCCATTGCGATTGCGGCGATCATGCTGCTCGACCTGTTCCTGTCGCATGAAAAGCGCCACATCACCTACGGCCTGTCGCTGCTGGTGCTGGTCGTCTGCGGCGCCATCAATCTTGGCGATTTCAACAGTGGCGTTACTGTATATACCTTCGACAACATGTTCGTGTCCGATCCGATGGCGAACATGCTGAAGCTGGCCTCGTATGTCGCGGTCGGCTTGACGCTGATCTATTCGCGCCAGTACGCAACTGATCGCCAGATGCTGAACAGTCACCTGGGCGGCGAGTTCTACGTGCTGTCGCTGTTCTCGCTGCTGGGCCAGATGGTCATGATTTCGGCCAACAATTTCCTGGTCATTTATCTCGGCCTGGAAATGATGTCGCTGTCGCTGTATGCGCTGGTGGCGTTGCGCCGCGATCATTCGGTATCGACCGAAGCGGCGATGAAGTATTTCGTGCTGGGCGCGCTCGCTTCCGGTTTCCTGCTGTACGGCATTTCGATGCTCTACGGCGCAACCGGTTCGCTCGACCTGAACGAAGTGGCGAAGACGATTGCCGCCGGTACCGTGAACAAGCCGGTACTGGTGTTCGGTCTTGTGTTCATCGTCGCCGGCCTTGCGTTCAAACTCGGCGCTGTGCCTTTCCACATGTGGGTACCTGACGTCTACCAGGGCGCACCAACCGCCATCACGCTGTTGCTGGGCGGCGCACCGAAGATCGCGACCTTTGCGATTGCGATCCGCCTGCTGGTCGAAGGCTTGCCGGCATTGGCGATCGACTGGCAGCAGATGCTGACGATCCTGGCCGTGCTGTCGATGGCGATCGGCAACATCACCGCCATCGTGCAAACCAATATCAAGCGCATGCTGGCGTATTCGACGATTTCGCAGATGGGCTTCGTGCTGCTCGGCCTGTTGTCCGGCGTTGTGACCGGCACCGATGGTTCGACGACCAACGGCTACAGTGCTTCCATGTTCTACATGGTGACTTACGTGCTGACCACGCTGGGCATCTTCGGCGTGATCATGCTGCTGTCGCGTGCCGGCTTCGAAGCCGAGAACATTGAAGATTTCAAGGGCCTGAACCAGCGCAGCCCATGGTTCGCGCTGGTGACGCTGCTGTTGATGTTCTCGCTGGCAGGCGTGCCGCCGGTCGTCGGCTTCTACGCGAAGCTGTCCGTGCTGCAGGCCGTGCTGAGCACCGGCCAGGTCTGGCTGGCGGTGGTTGCCGTCATGTTCTCGCTGATCGGCGCGTATTACTACCTGCGCATCGTGAAGGTCATGTATTTCGATGAACCGGCCGATAACAACAAGATTGTCGCCAGCACCGACATGAGCGTGGCCCTGACTGTCAACGGTGTGGCAATCTTGGTGCTCGGCCTGATTCCCGGCCCGCTGATGAGCGCCTGCGCCGCTGCGATGGTCAAGACGCTGGCATCCTGATTGCGTCGACGCCAAACGAGTGAATGTTTCTCTCGTAAGCTGGTTTGTGATCCTGTTGGCGCTGTTCGGCGCCAACCTTCCTTTCTTCAATGAGCGCCTGTTTGCGCTCGTTCCCTTGTCCAGGCCGGTCAAGCCGGTCTGGATGCGTCTGGTCGAACTGCTGCTGCTCTACCTGCTGGTTGGCCTCGCCGCCCGCTTGCTGGAAGCGCGCATCGGCAGCGTATTCCCGCAAGGTTGGGAATTTTTCGCGATTACAGGCTGTCTGTTCCTGGTATTTGCCTATCCCGGTTTCGTGTTGCGCTATTTGCGCAAGCGCCGCGGCTGAGCGCATCTTCGTTCTTGTCCTGGCCAAACTTGGAGTGCGGATTGGATAAACATTTGAAGGAAGTCCGCATCAAGGGCGAACTAGCCTACGACGGCGCGTTTCTGAAGGTACAGAAAGACACGGTGCAGCTGCCAAACGGACAGCCGGCCATACGCGAATACATTCACCATCCTGGCGCAGTGGTGATTCTGCCGCTGTTCGACGATGGCTCCATCCTGCTCGAACGTCAGTTTCGTTACCCGCTGGATCGCGTGTTCATCGAATTCCCGGCCGGGAAGATTGATCCGGGCGAAGAGCCATTGGCTTGCGCCAAGCGTGAATTGCTGGAGGAAACGGGCTATACCGCGCGCGACTGGCAGTTCGTTTGCACTATCCACAATGCGATCGCCTATGCGGACGAGCATCTCGATATTTTTCTGGCACGCGGATTGACGGCGGGCGAACGCAAGCTCGACGACGAGGAATTTCTCGACGTATTCCAGGCCCCGATCGACGAGCTGCTCGCCTGGGTCAAGGCGGGCAAGGTCACCGACGTGAAAACCATCATCGGCGCCTTCTGGCTTGAAAAGATTCGCAGCGGCGCCTGGCAGCCGTAAAGCGGCACGATCGATAAAAAAGCCGCATTGCTGCGGCTTTTTGTTTTCTACATGTTTGGATAATTCGGCCCGCCGCCACCTTCCGGCGTGACCCACACAATATTTTGCGTCGGATCCTTGATGTCGCAGGTCTTGCAGTGCACGCAGTTCTGCGCATTGATCTGCAGCCTGTCCTGGCCGGCATCGTCCTTCGTGAATTCATAGACGGCAGCGGGGCAGTAGCGCGCTTCCGGCCCGGCATAGGTCTTCAGGTTTACTTCGACCGGGATCGAAGGGTTCTTCAGCGTCAGGTGCACAGGCTGGTCTTCCGCATGATTGGTGTTGGAAACGAACACCGAAGACAGGCGATCAAAAGTCAGCACATTGTCCGGCTTCGGATAGGCGATCGGCGCGCATTGCGCCGCCGGTTTCAGCCTGCTGTGGTCGGCGTGCGCATGGCGCAAGGTCCACGGCGCCTTGCCGCGCAACAGCAACTGGTCGATGCCCACCATCAGCGTGCCGGTCACCAGGCCCTTGCTCATCCATGGCTTGAAATTGCGCGCGACGTGCAGTTCCTCGTGCAGCCAGGACTGTTCGAACGCAACCGGATAATCATTCAGCTCGTCTGCCTGCCGTCCTGCGCCGATTGCGGCAAAGGCGGCGTCCGCCGCCAGCATGCCGCTC